>JAYVHC010000190.1:0-2145 GCA_043771575.1 Planctomycetia bacterium | reverse complement strand
GCGAGCCCGAGACCGACGAACGCGATCACGCGAATCCAAGTTGCTCGCGCAATCAAGGGGAGCAGGAGTATTTGCAGTGCGCCAATAATTGCTAAGACTTCCCACATGTCCGCTTTGAGCAATTCTGAAAAAAAACGAGCCACACGTTGACTCGACATCTCCGACCAGCTTGCAATCTTAGTGTTGAACCCGTAGAGCATTAGGGAAAGCAAAATAAGACCAAGGCTGCGTTTCACGAATCGCAAGTAAGGGCTCGATGAACCAACGCCACTAAGCTGTTTGAGGAATGACATTCGGTACGAAAAGCCACACGCAAAGATGAAGCTGGGCATGATCGAATCGGCAAGACTAAAATGCGTATTGTTATGTTTTAAGACTTGGTGTGTTATTGCCAAACCAAGAAGGAAATTAACAACGAACATGGCGGCCACACTATAGCCGCGGAACTGGTCTAATGACTGGATGCGATTAGGTAGGGATTCGGGATTCATGGCATTTTCATTTGTTTAACCCGCACAGCGGCGAGCGATTGGATTGTTCTTGCCCCCCGATGGGCTCGCCCCATCGGAGGCAAAGTTTCGTCGGCTAGAACCAGTCCACTCGAGCGAAACACAGACCCCACCGGCCTCGTGCCGTCGGTGAATCAGGTGTGTTATAGTAGAACAGTTGTCCTCAACGTTGTCATCAACTGTTCCCGGCCAGCGTCTCCATCGCATTCCACGTTGCAGTTTCGTGATGACAGATTTGCATTGCATGATTTTTCCACCACTAAAGCCCAGTCCCAATGACTGATCCAGCACATACGCTTGGCTTTGTCCCGTGGCGCTAAGTGGGAAAACCACATACTCATTCCCGTCAACTCAGACATTAATAGCCAAGCACTACTAGTCTGAATCCAACGGACACAGCTTGATCAGCGAGGTCCGACGCAGAGCCTAGAGAAAATGTTCTCCATACTGCGTGCAAGTGCAGTTGAATCATAGATCGGTGATTTCGCCAAGTGAGTGCGGATCGTCCTTCGGCGCTCTCTCAGCGAATCTTGCCTCAATCGATCCGTCGTGAGTGACACCGCGAGGCGAATATAGGACTGCCGACTGTTGGTCACGAATTCGCTCAGCCCAGCGTACTCAAGTATCGTTTGACTTGTGCGCGAAGCCCATCGGTCTCCGCAAAACGTTAGCACGGGAACCCCCTGCCATATTGCTTCCATCGTCGTTGTCCCTCCGTTGTATGGGAAAGTGTCCAACGCCACATCGACCTCGTTGTAGTACTCCAAGAATTCAAAGTGGCTGGCCGGAGGTAAGAAAACAATTCGATCCGATGCCACTCCTAATTCCTCGAACTTACCAACAATGTATTGTCGATTGCAAGTAGAACGCAAATCACCATTGGCAAGAAGTAGTCGAGAATCGCAAGCTTCCTTCAGAATTGTCGCCCAAGTCTCGATCACTTGCGGCGTAATCTTATATAGCGAACACATGCAACCGAACGTAAACTGTCCACAGTTATCAAATGGACTTTCAGTGACATCCGGCGAAAGGTGGTTTGTTTGAAACGTTAAATAGCTCACCGGTAGCTCAAGAAAACGTTCACAATAGAATGGTCTTTCCTTGCTTCGGAAGACGAAGCGATCGCCAACGATGAAGTCAATTTCACTAAAGCCACTTGTAGCATACATGTTGAACCACGCCATTTGTACCTTGGCTGCTCGATGTACGAAAAGGCCGAGACGATTGGGTTTGCTATACGCACTTAAATCAACGAGGATGTCGATGCCTAGTGATCGAATCCGTTCTGCCAGTTCCAAGTTGGTTAAGGAATGAACCGATATTCGTGTCAAGTCTTTACTCGTTAGCCAGTCCCAATTTCCACTTCCGTTTGCGGAATCGTCGAACAAATTCAACTCAAACTGCTCACAATCGTGTGCATTGATTAACGGCCACACTGGCTTCATGTAGTTTGCGCTATTCCAGTGAGCGGATAAGTATCCGATGCGAATACGACCGCCGTTCTTTACACTCGCCGCATTGCTGATCGACGAACTTGGACTCTCCCGCTCGCGGACAATGCGAGCGTATCTCTCGCGAATCTGACGGACACGCAGGTGTGAATAGCTTGGAACGCCAGGTGCGATAGTTGCCAATC
>JAYVHC010000189.1:0-3437 GCA_043771575.1 Planctomycetia bacterium | reverse complement strand
GTAGCCCATGGAATTGCGATCCATGAAGACGACGCCGATGTGGGGCGCAACCCAACGATTTATTCTCGCGAACAATCTGGGAAGGCGCCCTATCTCCTCGTCGAGTTAGACGATGCGGTCGATACCGAGCGAGATCCGATGCCGCCAGACGACTTGCATGTTAGCAACAATGGCAGCGCCTTCGCTGGCCTGTACTTCACCGTGCCCGAAGGGTTCGCCTATGAGGTTCACGTGGACGGCCAGCGGCTGGGGCAACACAACATCCCGCTAGACCCGCATAATTTGACAACAGCAATTTACTTGCGAGACCTGCCGGCCTCAATCGAAAGCGATCGACCTCATGAAATTCAGTTCGTGACACTCAACCGACTTGGCAAACGTTCTAAGGCTGCAGGGATTCGCACCAGGGTCTTTGAAAACGCGCCAATCGATAAACCGTCTGTTTCTTTATTGCCTGCAAAGGCTCCAGCGATCGCCAATCTAGGCGTGGTTCCACTTTCGGACAAGTATGACCAATTGGGCAAAGCGGTCGGTAATCTTCCGGACGACTATCGTACCCACAACGCCGTCTATGACGGGCGCGTAGTCCATCTGACTGCTGCTGCAGGCGAGGTCGTTGGATTTCAAATTTTGCTCAGGGGTAAGGAGCAGGTTTCTGTCAAAGCAAAGTTAGAAGACGCCAAGTTTCGCGTCGATCTGTATCATGCTTTGTATGTTCCAGCCAACGGCCGCAACATCCCCGATCCGTTGGTACCGATGCCCGAGCGCGTGGCGCTCAGTTCGGATACGGATCAGGACACGGTCGTTGATATCTTCATACCCTTCGAGGCCCAGCCGGGCCTCCACAATGGTTCAATCAATGTTTCCGATGGCCGAGCAATCCCAATTGAGCTACAGGTGCTGCCGTTTGCGTTGCCGAAGCTGGCAACATTCGTTTGCGAGATGAACGGCTATGGTCTTCCAGATCATGTCAACGACTACTACGCTCTGCAGCAAGTCGCTTACGACCATCGAGTTCACGCGAACATCTTGCACTATTCACATAACACGGCGGCTGCGGGTGCGCGAAAGAGCAACCTGGATATGCGACTGCGCTCTGGCAAGCGGATGGATAATAAGCGCTATGACGATATCAAGCTCTATGCGGCTACAGCCTATTGGGACGACTTTGCTGAAGCGTTCGGTCCTTTTCTTGACGGTTCGCTATTTAAGGACGGCCACCGTGGCCCGGTTACCCCACCCGGATTTTATCTGACTTTTCACGAGAGCTGGCCGCTAAATTGTCGGCCGTACTTCAATGGCAATGTAAATGCTTATGAAGCGTTCACAGATGATTTGGCTTATGAAGGCACGTATCACAACGTGCTGAAGAGTTTTCGAGAACTAGCGAAGAACCGCGAGTGGACACGCGCTGGCTTTCAAGTCTATTTTAATAACAAAGGTTCGCTGGCTGAAACCACCAAATCACCCTGGATCCTCGACGAGCCTTCAAGTTTTTGGGACTACTTAGCGCTGAACTATTTCAAGGATCTTACTGATCGTAGTCGACCGATTCAGGGCGCTGAGCCAGAGAATGTGGCTCGAGTCCGTTTTCGCGTAGACATTTCAAGGCCTGAATTTTGTCGCGGTCAGTTAGGAGGACAAAACGAACTGTGGGTTGTCTCATCATCGGCTTTTCAGCAATATCGTCGACTGGTGAAGGATAGAATCAATTTTGACGGATTGGAAGCCTGGGTCTACGGAACGTCAAACCATGTTCATGAATCCAATCGCAACGTTCAAGCTTGGGCGTTGGACGCATGGCAATCTGGTGCAAAGGGTATCGTCCCTTGGCAAACAATCAACAAGACTGGGAGTGCGCTCAAAGAGGCTGATCAATTGGGGCTCTTTATCTTTGACAAGAATAAAGCGGGCGAAACGCTGGTGTACCATTCGCTCCGGTTGAAAGCCTATCGTGAAGCCCAGCAATTGATCGAATATCTGAATTTACTCAAGTCACGCCGGGGCTGGTCCCAAGATCAAATGAGTAGGTTCGTTAACCAGTATGTTGACCTGCGGGCTCACGTCCAAAAAGTGGACGAAGCGGATGCCGGCACCAGTGCCTATGCGAGGATATCTGCTAAGGATGTTGAGTTACTCAAATTGGCAACGGTCAAGTTGATCGCACCGTGACTTGTGCTTCATCTAGGCTTTGTCATTGCAGAGAATTACGTTTTTCCATCGCTGCGGGACACCTTTCCAGGTCAACTCGTAAGTTGATTCGAGCGGCAGCGGAATGTAATGGTCGCGTGTGAGGAACAGTGGCATCGAAGCGAGTGGGTCGCCAACTGCGTAAGCTTCAATCCAGGCGGTAATAGGACGCCCAGCCGTGTAGGAAACCATTGTAAGAGGTTTCCCTTTGAGTCCAGTGTATTCGCCCGCCATCATCAGCCGCCAAATGAAATCGTGAATGCCTTCCGGATCGTTGGAGCCGTGTGGAAATGGATCGATGACGACTACATGAATGCCCTGCTGAAGACAGGTGATCACTTTGTCAGCAAAATCAGTGAGCGTCTTTTGGGAGTGGCGATTGGCCGGCGATACAATCTCGATCATTGCAATGACGCGGTCACCGGAGGTGTGTCGAATGGTAACGGTTCGCTGTCGTTCCAAGTAGAAGTGAATATCATCGATGGCGGCTTGCGTTTTGTACACTCGCGGAGGCGACACTTCGACGGCGACCATATTGCCGTAAGTCTCGGAGGACTTTGCGAATTCGACTAAGTCAGCGTCTGCGGCTTTTAGCGCCAGCACGTCCGGCCCGTAGTCACCCGCCCGCTGTTCGCCGAGCGCATAGTAGGGTTGAGGCAGCAGGCCATCATTGAGCGCCTCCTTGATATGGGTAATCCACGAGTTATGAAAATCGTGAAACGTTCCAGCAGATGTTCGAGTCCAATCATGCATGGGCATAGCGAGTTCTTAACATAATAGTCCCGATCAGCAGCATTCGTAACATCGCATTATACACCCGAGGCTGCGATGACTGTATCAAGAACTGCGAGCGCGAGCGTCGCGCACTCATGCGGCACTCATGCGCAAAGCGTGAGCATCGATTTTGCCGAGTTCGGGTATCAGGTAGCCCCTCATTTGTCCACCCATTCCATACAGGCGAACGACAATCGTTTGTTAGGCGATTCACCTCGCAAGACGCCCGATGGCAGGATTGTGGGAAGGCTGATTCCCATTGCTGCAGTGCATTGAACGAATCGGCGACGGGAAAGTTGGTGAGTCATGAGTTGAGTCGTTTCTCTTTCGGACTAAACAAGATGCGGCAGCAAGTGCTGTAAGAGGCTTTCGTTTTAGTGAGCCGTCGGCGTTAGCCCGGATATTGCACGCGTATGTTTTTCGCATTTCCTTGGCGTTGCTAGCACAATAGGTAGACCTGAGAAACTTTTGCT
>JAYVHC010000188.1:0-7824 GCA_043771575.1 Planctomycetia bacterium | reverse complement strand
GCCGCTACTGAGCACTGCTGACATGCGCCCCTGGTTCACATCTCGACCTTGCGAGCATACCAAATGCTCTCACATAAACATGGCCGTCTTCGACAGCCGCTGGGAAGCGTCCGAAGCCTATGCTTTAGACCATTCCGAATTGGTGGAGAGTTGGGTAAAGAACGACCATTTAGGTTTTGAGATTCTCTTTGTTTACCGTGGAGTTGTACGCAAATACAGGCCCGACTTTTTAGTCCGATTGAAGAGCGGCGTCATGTTGATTGTTGAAATCAAAGGCGAAGAGACGGACGAGACGCAAGCAAAGCATCGCTTCTTGGCCGAATGGGTCGAAGCAATCAACCAGACAGAATCCTTTGGGAAATGGCGTTGGACAGTCATAACAGATCCCGGCAAGATTGATGGTCATCTTCAAGAACCGATTTGACGAACAGGGTTGGCCTATTAGCCACACGCTAGCACCGGTTTACTATGGATTTTGAACAAGCCGGACGCTAGCCCCAGTTGACAAATCCCTACCGTTGAAAGCTGCCGAGTGAATCCACTGCCCGCAATACACCCTCGGCCTTGTGCCAGGTCTCTTGTTCTTCCAACGTGGGATCACTTGCTGCCACGATGCCACCGCCGACTGGGACTTGCCACCAGCCATCGCAAGCGGTGACCGTGCGAATCAAAATACTCAGGTCCATATCACCAGCGAAGCTTATGTAACCCAAACTTCCGCAGTAGGGACCACGAGCCGTTGGCTCCAATTCGCTGATAATCTCCATAGCGCGTATTTTAGGGGCGCCCGTAATCGAACCACCCGGAAAAGTCGCTCGCAGTAGATCACTGGCTGAAAATCCTTCAGACAAACGTGACCGAATGACGCTCACCAAGTGCCACACGTAGCGGTATGCCTCCAGCTGACACAGGCTGGTGACTTGCACACTTTCACTCTCTGAGACTCGCGACAGATCATTGCGCAACAGATCCACGATCATCACGTTTTCGGCACGATCTTTTTCACTGTGAAGCAACACTTCGCTCATCGCCTTGTCGGCCGCAGGATCGCTCATGCGAGGTCGTGTTCCCTTGATCGGTCGCGTTTCAATTTCACCCTGAGTCAGCTTTAGGAACCGCTCGGGCGAACTGCTGACGACTTGTACGCGACCGAAGTCGGCAAAACCCCCAAACGGGACAGGATTCTGCTGGCGCAAATGCAAATACAACGAGCGCGCGTCGCTGGTCGCACGCCGCAGCAGCCGCTGTGCGATGTTGACTTGAAAAATGTCGCCTGCATACACGTACTCGACCGCTCGAGCGACGGCTTCACGAAATCCGAGTGAAGAGAAATTGCTGCTCCAATGCTCAGACCAGCGTGTCGAAAACTGCGGAGCCAATTGCGCTTTCGGCAGTTCGCAGACGAATTTCGGCAACAAATCGCTTGTCAGCTCGGGCGATTCGATCCACTTCAGAAAAAACTGCAGCCGTCGGTAGGCCCGCCGCTGTCGTGTCAGGGGATCAGCCATCGGCCAGCCTTGCGAAATCAACCAGGCCTCGTTCAGCTCGTGATCCCAAGCTAGCACGACATCATACAATCCGAGTGCGGCCAGTGGCAATCGAAATTCGTTGTGCGGCGCGGTTGGGATTTTCTCAAAACAGCCGCCCAATTCATAGCCAAACCAACCCAGCATCCCGCCTTGCATGGGCGGCAACCCAGGCACTGTTCGTGTGTGATACTGGGCCGTCAGCCGCGCGAGCGAATCCAATGCTTCGGCGTGTGGCTTATCGATTCGCAACGTGCAGAAGGGGTCTGCCGACATGTAACTGTAGCGACCGAGGCCAGCCATTGGCAAACTGCTATCCAACCACACACAGCCAGGCAAACGCGAGAGCCGCTTGAAGCAATGTTCGGGCGTGAACTCTGCCGGCAATCTTCGCACCAGAGGCTCCGGTGACGATAGTGACTGGATGAGCGTCGGGGCAATTTGAAACGGAGTTTTGGACAACGAAAGACTCAAAAAAACGGAACCACTGCTCGAATCGGTTCTTATTTTAGCGTCAATCCGCCCGTTCTCCGATAACTGTTGACAAATGTCGCGCAAACCAGGGATAAATAGCGGGAACTACGATGGTTGTTAACAGCGTTGAGGTAACCAGGCCGCCAATCACGACGGTTGCTAGCGGACGTTGCATCTCAGCTCCATCACCGGTCGACATCGCCATGGGCAGGAATCCCAAGCTCGCCACCAACGCGGTCATCAAAATAGGTCGCAAACGTGCTAGTGCGGTAACCTCCGCCACGCTGTGCACCGCAAGCCCCGTCCGCCGAAGAATTTCCGCAGCGCTGACCCATACCAACCCGTTTAGCACGGCGACCCCAAACAAGGCGATGAACCCAACCCCGGCGGAGATACTAAATGGCATCCCTCGTATCCACAATGCAAAGATCCCGCCGGACGCCGCAATAGGCACCGAGAGATAGATCAATCCAGCCAACGAAAACGACTTGAAAGTCGTAAACAACAGTAGGAAAATTAATAACAATACGATCGGTGTTATCAGCGTCAGCCGTAAAGAAGCGGACTGCAAATTCTCAAAATCGCCGCCCCATATAATTTCATATCCCGCAGGCAATTGAATTTCTCTGTCAATCCGCTGTTGAGCTTCCGCAACAAAGCCTGCCACATCGCGCCCACGTACATTGCAGGCAATGAAGGTCCGCCGCCGTGTCCCTTCGTGCTCAACACCGGGCGAAGTCTCTTCGGTGCGAATGTCAGCCAAGTCGCCGAGCGGAATTGGTTCCCCGTTTACAGCATCCACTGGCAATTGTTTGAGCATTTCTATCTCGCCGCGCCAACGTTCAGGAAAGCGCACAACCATCGGGTAGCGCGCGCGACCTTCGTAAACTACGCCTGCGTGGCGCCCGCCAATCGCTTCGACGACATCCATGACCTTGCGAGAGTGAATTCCATACTGCGCCAACGCAGCACGATTCGGCACGATTGTCACCGTGGTTATGTTAGCCTGATAATCCGCTTTGACATCCACCGCCCCAGGGATCGCTTTCAGTTCGCGCTCAATATCCTTGGCTTTTTCACCGAGCACTTGAAGGTCTTCACCATACAACAGCACTGCCACCTGCGCCTTGACACCCGCCACCAATTCATCGACCCGCATTTCTATGGGTTGCGTGAAGGCATACACGGCACCAGGAATTGAGGTATTCAGTCTGGTCGACATCTCTTTTGACAACTCGTCGCGCGTCAAACCCGCTCGCCAGTGGGAATGTCCTTTCAAAATGACCCACACGTCGGTTTGATGGACTCCCATTAAATCGTTCGCGATTTCAGGCCGCCCCGTTTTACAAAAAACAGTTCGTACTTCAGGAAACTCTCTGAGCACATTCTCAATCTGGGTTGACATCACGACCGCATCTTCCAGAGAGGCACTTGGCAATCGATTGGCTTCGATCAATAGGTCGCCTTCTTCCAAGCGTGGCATGAATTCCGCCCCCAGCCGCAGACTCACCGGTACGCTGATCGCGAAAACTCCCAACGCAAGCATCGCAGTGAGCAACTGATTTCGAATCGCTAGGTTGATCACTGGTCTGAAAATCTGCTTGATCGCGCGAACAAACCATCCGTCCTCGAGCGGCACTCTCTTGGGCAAAAAAGTTGCAGCCAGAGCGGGCATCAGCGTCATGCTGATCACCAATGAGCCTGCCAGTGCGAACAAAACGGTAAGCGCCATCGGTCGGAACAGCTTGCCTTCGGTCCCTTCCAGCATCAGAATTGGCAGATAAACGACCGCAATAATCAGTTCACCAAACATGGTCGGTTTACGCACTTCAATGGCTGCATCTCGAATGATCTTCGTCCGTTCAGCTGCCGATAGCAATACCATGCCATGAGAATCGCGATTCGCTCCGACGGCGTGCGCCATTCGATGCATGCAATTCTCAACCATGATCACCGACGAATCTACAATCAATCCAAAGTCGATCGCACCTAGACTCATCAAGCTAGCCGTAATCGCGCCCGCATACATCAAGTTGGTAGCGAACAACATAGAAAGCGGAATTGCCAGCGCTGTGATCAAGCCAGCTCGAAAGCTGCCGAGCATGATCAATAGTACGACCACCACCAGTACTCCTCCTTCGACCAAGTTCTTCATTACCGTCTTCAATGTTCGCTGAATCAGATCTGCCCGATCGTAGATGACTTCTAACGTCATACCGGGCGGCAAGGTGAGCTTTATCTCTTCTAACCGCAGCTTAGCCCGCTCGACCACTTCTCGCGAGTTCTCGCCAATTAACATCATCACCATTCCGGTAACAATTTCGCCGCGACCATCGCGAGTAACAACTCCTTGGCGAGCCATCGCGGATTGGCAAACATCTGCAACATCGCCAATCAACAATGGGTTGCCTGCTGCGTCGCGGCGTAGCGAGATTTGTCGAATCTCCTCGAGGGAATGAATCATCGCTTGGCCGCGAATGAACTGTGATTCATGATTGCGCACCACATAGCCACCACCTGCGGTAAGATTGTTCGCCTCAATCGCGCCAAACAACTCGGCAAGCGACACACCGTTGCTCGACAACCGCACGGGGTCCGGTTGAATCTCATAGGTCTTATACAATCCACCGTGCGAGTTGACTTCCGTGACGCCACTTACACTACGCAATTTTGGGATAATGTCCCAATCCAACACCGATCGCAACTCGGTGGGTGAATAGCCCGCGCCGCGCACTTCAAACTGCAATATTTCGCCCAACGCCGTCGTCAGCGGCCCCAGTTTCGGCGATCCGTATTCCATGGGGATCATCGACGCGGCGATCGCGATGCGCTCGTTGACCAACTGTCGCGCCCAATAGATATTGGTGCCTTCATCGAACACAACCGTTACTACTGAAATTCCAAACCGCGAGATGCTTCGCAGCTCCGCGACATTAGGAATGCCACCCATGGTCGATTCAATCGGATACGTCACAAAGCGTTCGACCTCGACCGGCGACAGCGCACCCGCTTCGGTCATCACAGTGATCTGAACATTCGTCATGTCCGGCACTGCATCGATCGGCAATTGAAGCGCCGACCATACTCCGGCACAGGCCATCAAAAAGAAAGCCACGAACACGAGAAAGCGGTTGTTCAGGGAGAAATCGATCAGTGTGGCGAGCATAGTTGTCTTCTGAGTTGTGAGTCAAATTTCTTACCAGGTGGCTGCGAATCTATCGGGTCTGTCGAGCGACTCAGTCTTCGGCTTCCAAGAGCAATTCCGACTTCAAATAGAATACGCCTTCAATCACTACCGATTCACCGACTGTCAAACCAGCCTTGACTTCAACCCACCCACCAGATTGCTCGCCGATTTCCACTTCGCGACGCTGGAATTTGTTTCCCGCCAGCGGCACAAACACAAACGGAAGCGATTCGTGAGTTGCAATTGCGCTCTCCGGTACCGCCAAACAATCGTTTTTCTCTCCAAGCGGCAACTCGACGTTCACAAATAATCCTGGTCGTAAGCGACCGTCGTTTGTGACAGTGGCTACAACTGGAATCGCGTTCGTTGTTTGATCCACCTCGCGCCCCACAAAATAAACACTCGCCTCTAGCCGTTCGGATCCCAATGCCAGTGAGGCCACTTTCAGCACATCGCCTGACTGCAGCGATAGCCCGCGCCACTGCGATTCTCGCAACTGAGCTTTGATCCACAAATTGCTCGTGTCAGCCAAAACGAGTAACCCATCACCTGGACTCACGCGCTCTGTTTCCGCTAGCATTTTTTGTTCAATACTTCCGTCGATTGGCGCACGAACTTCAACCGTCGCCAAGTTATCACCCGGTGACTCCTGCCGACTTGGCAATTCAATCGCCGACTGGTAGCCCATCAATGTCGCAGTCTGTTGTCTCGTCAAAGCGAGTTGCCGCTGAGCAGTTGCGACGGCGGTCGTTGCCTTGGCAACTTCCTGATTACTGTCAAAGAGAATCTGTTCGATGTTGCCGCGAAGTGATGCTTCAGCGGCTTCCAGTTGCGATTCTCGTACAGCCGCCGTGCGACCCGCGATCGCACCCGATTCCGCGGCGTTCGAAATGCGACGAATCTGCGACTTGGCCAGCAACATTTGCGAATAAGCGGTAAGCAGTGTCTCTCTAGATGCACCGATCTGTTCGGTCGCTTTCGAATCACGAATTTTCTCTGGGGTATCACCTCGCTCAATCGCCGCCGTGAGCGTTTCAATGCCCTTGCGCCGCTCACGCTGGAAATTCAAGGTGCGATTTAGCAATTCCAGTTCAGCTACTTGCTGCTTCTCCGCCGCCCGCGATTGGCCAATCTCCGGACTACTGATTACTGCTAGCAAATCACCTTTCTTCACATGGTCGCCTGGCTTGACCAAGATCTTCGCGACTGTGCCCGCAGTGGCACTCCTCAACTGCACATGCTTGGATTCGTCGTACGTCACCCGACCTGGTACTATCGCCGTCGCTTGAAGCACTCGCTGCTCCACTCGACCAATTTTCACACCTGCCCAGCTGCGCTTCGTGTCGCTCAATTCCACTTCCGTCCGCACTACTTCTGTCGCTTCGGCCGCTGCAACCTCCACGTTCGCTGCGGATTCCATTAAGAAATGCCAAACACTCCATAAACCGCCCAGCATACAAATCGTAAGTAAAGGTACGATAGACTTCTTTAACCAAACGCTGGCAATGTTCATGATTTACGCTTCGAGAAAAATTGCAGGCTTGCTTACGAGTGAAATAGACTGGCTTTCGATCTACGCAAAGCACAATCAGCGGCTTGGCGAACGACTGAAATACGTCCTGTCGACACACAACAACTCAACGCGAAGTTGTGTAAACGAAACTTGTGTGTACTGAGTTCAGCACATGCAGACGCACAGCACTGCATAGGCAGGTGTGCTGGAGAGTCGAGTCTGAAGAAAACTCGCATCCGCGGCAGATGAAAAACGAAGATCCTCGGCAACAACCAACACGTCGCCATAATTCGTAGGTATCTTGTCGGAATCTAACTCCCACAATGAGCGATGATGCTGCTCGAGCTTTAGAAAGCTGTCGGCACTCTCCAGATCGTGCTGGCTGGCGATACCAGAATTTGCTAACAGTGAATCGCAGCATAGGTCGAGCAAAATGAAATGAAAATGCAGGCCAGTGTTTCCATGACCATTGTCCTCATGACCTAAGCTACCTGCATGATAGGCGAACACATGTTCCGCCAAATGGCTATTGTCAGTTAGAGACTGCAGATCAAGCGAATGTTCGTGAACAATTGGGACGGGCCCCCGCCATAAACTTAAACATAATATCCAGCATAAACCAACGTGCCAAACCGAAGTTCGCCGCCTGCTGCGATCGCTGTTCAAAGATTGCTGGGACTGCATATTGTCCGATTTTAAAAAAGACTGGCTGGACTGTTTATTGTGGATGCCTAAGTGGAAATTGTCAAATCAGCGCTTCGTTCGTTCGTTCGATCTTGGCATAAATGAAATCAGCCGAAGGAGTTACTTCGGCTGACTGTTGCGGTTTGTCGCATGCTCGAATGAAAATTAGCTCATTCACTTGTTGGGCGACGTGGTCGATCTGCGCCGCCTTCGCGTGGCGTCCCACGACCAGGGCCTTCACCGCGACCGCCTCCCGCTTGCATTTGACGTTGAGCAACCACGGTTAACTCGTCGCGAGATAGTTTCTTATCGCCGTCGGTATCAGCGCGACTGATCATTGCGCGCATTCGCTCGGGTAATTCGCTCTCCGATAAGTAGCCGTCGTTATCCTTATCGCCTTCCATCAGCCGAGTCACCATTTCTTGCGGACTTCCGCCTCC
>JAYVHC010000187.1:0-4800 GCA_043771575.1 Planctomycetia bacterium | reverse complement strand
CGGGTGCGACTTCCTGCGCTCAGCCTTATCAGAATTGCCGATAGAGCGTCACCTCGGTCCTTCACCAAGTTCTACCAGCGGTTCCACCCTTACAGACCTGACGGCGTTGATAAGGATGGCCCAAGCCACCGGGATTGTGCGTGCCTCAGCGATGGTCGCACCCGGCAGGAGCAACCCACCAATTCAAAGTCAGCTTTGTATGCGCAGTGGTTCTCGGCTGAACCCTTTTTTCCCGGCGTGTTCCAGCAAGTCCAGAATTCCCGTTTTTTAAGAAATTCGATAGGCAAGCCGATTGGATTTCGTTATCCTGAACCCAACAGGAAACACAAAGCTCCCACCACTTTTTCGAATCGAGGCCAAGATGAAAGTCCTGCTCTTAAACGTTATCGCCTTAGTTGTGTTTGCTGCTGGCATTGCTGGAATGTTCGTATGGGAATCAGCGGCGACGCGAACTGATAAGGAATTCTATCAGGAAGTAACGAAGGGCCATAAGAGCATGTACTGAGTTCAACGCCGTGCCTGGGCGGAAAAAAGTGTGGAACGGTTGTCCTCAACCGTTCTGCCGAAGAGCAACGGACCAAAGTCAACTCGCATTTTTCCAACGGATGAAAACGTTCAAGTGAGCCAGCGAGCTTACCGGAACGATTGAGGACAATCGTTCTACAACGGGCTTACTGGAACGATTGAGGACAATCGTTCTACAATGTTTTTATCAGCCCAGAGCCAATGCGTGAGTGACGCTCTTGAAGCAAAATAGAAATTGACTAGCTCGCAGTTTTTGCATTCACGAGAGCATGCGACATGCGGCTTTTCAGTCGCGAAGCTTTGTTACGGTGAATGAAACCCTTAGCGGTGGATTGATCTAGCAACTTGGTCACGGCCATCGACATGGTCTTGGCTTCGTCGAGCTTACTGGCAGCGACTGACTCGCGGAATTTGCGGAGGACATTCTTCAAACGCGTCTTCGCGGCTTTGTTGCGCTCGCGACGAACTTCGCTTTGACGGTGACGCTTCTTCGCGCTTTCGGTGTTTGGCATCTCAACTTCTCAAACAGAATGTGGTCTTACTTTGCCAGCGGATCGCCGGAATGGTCTTTCGGAACGGATTATCATGCCGCAATTCGTGAATTATGTCCAGCCACCTTTTGGCGGGAATTCTGCCGCGCTTGACACTTACAGCTTAGAAATGGCTGAGAAATAGCTTCTGGCGACGGTTTGGGGCGGCAGACCTCAACAGTCAAAAGCAAATATGGTATTACAATGCCAGCCGCTGTTAGAGTGCTTGCCAAGGAAGATCATGCTGCCGAAATCAATATCAACTAACGAATCTTCCGTGGAAAAAGGTAGAGTTTTCCTGGTTGGAGCTGGGCCAGGGGATCCGGGTTTAATTACGATTCGCGGACGCGAATGCCTCGAGGCAGCCGACCATGTACTCTACGATGGTTTGACCAACGCCAGCTTGCTTGACTATGCCACGGGAGCTCAATGCGAGTCGGTGGGCAAGCACGGGCCGGTGGAAAGTCAGCTTTCAGAGCCTATTTGGACTCAGCAGCAGATCAATGCACGAATGGTTGAACTAGCGAAAGCCGGTCATTGTGTGGTCCGATTAAAAGGTGGCGATCCGGCAGTTTTTGCGCGCACCGCCGAAGAGCTCGAAGTGCTCATCGCAGAGAAAATACCGTTCGAAGTCGTGCCAGGTATCACTGCTGCTTTGGCGGCAGCCAGTTACGTCGGCATTCCAATCACGCATCGGCGGCATGCATCGGCCGTCGCGCTAATCACCGGTCAGCAGCAAACCGAAGAAGCTCCGCAGCCGATCGACTGGGACGCGTTGGCGCGATTTCCAGGGACCATTGTGTTTTATATGGGTGTCACCACGGTTGCTCAATGGAGCCGCGAGTTGTTGAGGGCCGGTAAGCCCGCTGAGACCCCGGCCGCTATCGTCCGTCGCTGCACTTGGAGTGATCAGTCCGTAATCCGTTGTCGCTTGGACGAAGTGGCTCAGTCTTTAACTCCCGCTAGTAAGATGAGGCCCCCAGTGGTGGTCATCATTGGGGCCGTCGCGGCTCTCGGCGAGGATTTTGATTGGTTCTCATCGCGCCCTTTAGCTGGTTGTGGGGTGTTGGTCACTCGGGCTGCTGAGCAAGCGGACGAACTATTGACGCAGCTTCGGCACTTGGGTGCGGAGGCGTACTTGCAACCGGTGCTCGAAGTAAGGCCTCCCGCCGATCGCAGGCCGCTTGCCAAAGCGATCCAGCGATTAGCGAGCGGCGAATTTCATGGCGTCACCTTTTCGAGCGCCAATGGCGTTGACGGTTTG
Organism: Planctomycetia bacterium; assembly: GCA_043771575.1. Lineage (GTDB taxonomy): Bacteria > Planctomycetota > Planctomycetia > Pirellulales > Pirellulaceae > Aureliella. Next base: position 2,481 of record JAYVHC010000187.1, on the reverse strand, counting down.
CTAAGCGACTTAGACGCTTACGGATCCGACTCGCGAGCATTCCACGGCTCAACGATCGCGGTAGTTGGCAAGCACACCGCTGAGCGACTCAAGCGATACGGGCTGCGGGCTGATGTGTGCCCAACTGAGTTTAGCGCTGCTGGACTGTTGACCGTACTTCCAGCGCGGCTAGAAAATCAGAATTGGCTAGTAACCACCACCAACCGTTCCCATAACGAATTGGCCAAGGGTATGGTCGCCCGCGGGGCGGCGGTCAGCCAAGTGGTCGCTTATGAAACTGCCCCGGTTACTAAATTAAAACCCGGAATCGAATCGGCACTTCGCGGAGGCCGGATTCAATGGGTGACCGTTACCAGCTCTGCAATTGCCGAAAACGCCGCCAATTTGCTGCAGGCATATCGAGAGCAGTTAAAGCCCATAAGTCTAAGCGATGCAGTCAGCGCACAGCTGGCTAAGATGAATTGGCCCGCTGCAGCGCAGGCTGCCGAGCACAGCAGCGAACACCTATTACAAGCGCTCGTCGACGCTCACACAAGCCAATAAAACACCCCTGATCATCGGGTGGCCGACGTCGCTCCGCGACTCGGCAATGAATGTCGCGGAGCGACATTGCCACATTGAATACTGCCACCTACCGACTTAGGCGATGATCTCTGTTACCACTCGGGCAGGCAAGACTCCCGTCAAGCGAAAATCGAGACCTTGGGCCCGCACACTCAGTCTCTCGTGGCTCAAACCGAGCTGGTGAAGAATTGTCGCATGGAGATCGCGAACATGCACGGGATTGGATGCCGCACCAAAGCCCAGTTCATCGGTTTCTCCATAGGTAGTCCCGGCTTTCATACCTCCACCGGCGAACCACATCGTAAAGGCATCAATGTGATGGTTTCTACCCGATTTCTCTCGATTCTCGCCCATCGGTGTACGACCGAATTCGCCCCCCCAAATCACTAGTGTGTCTTCGAGCAACCCGAGTCGCTTTAGATCTTTAATCAACGCCGCACAAGGTTGGTCAACTTGTTTGACCACCTTGGGAAAATCGTCTTCGAGCGTTTCACCCACGCCGCCGTGACTATCCCAATTGGTGTGATAGAGCTGGATAAAGCGGACTCCGCGCTGTACAAGTCGACGGGCTAGCAAGCAGTTGCGAGCAAAGGAGGCTTCTTTGGGATCCGCAATGCCATATAAAGCAAGAGTTGCCGCATCCTCATCGCTGGTATTCATTAATTCTGGTGCGCTGGACTGCATTCGATAGGCCATTTCGTAGGCGTTAATGCGGGTCGCAATTTCATCATCGCCGGTTTCGACAAGTCGTTGTCGATTTAGCTCCACGACCAAGTCGATGACTTTGCGTTGCTCGGCTTGATTGACTGCGCTGGGCGTCGACAAGTTGACGATCGGTTCCTCCTGGTTGCGCAGCGGAACTCCTTGAAACTTGCTAGGCAACATGCCACTTCCCCACAAAGGCGCGCCGCCACGTGGGCCTCGCGGACCGCTTTGCAGCACCACGAAGCCTGGAAGATCACTGCATTCACTCCCGAGGCCGTAAGTCACCCACGAACCAAGGCTGGGTCGTCCCCATTGACCGCTGCCTGTATTCATGAACAGCTTGGCCGGTGCGTGATTGAATAGGTCGGTCTTACAAGTTTTGACAAAGCAAAGATCGTCAGCGACCGTTCCCAAACAAGGCAACCCATCGCTCAACCACGCTCCGCTTTCGCCGTGTTGTTGAAATGTCTTGCGAGTACCCAGTAGATTCATGCCGTTACTCGTATTCATAAATGCAAAACGTTTACCGGCAATGTAACTCTCCGGAATGGGTTGGCCATTCAATTCCTGCAATTTTGGTTTGTAGTCGAACAACTCTAGCTGTGACGGCCCCCCGGCCATAAACAGAAAGATCACATTTTTGGCTCGCGAAGTAAAATGCGGTGGCTTGGGAGCCAACGGATTCAACGCGACATCGCTGGCGTGAGAACGCCCTTCGCTAGCGATCATGGATGCGAGCGCCATGCCACCAATACCCATGGAACATTGATTAAAGAAATGTCGCCTAGTTTGGAGAAGCAATTCGTTCATCGGGGTCCGCTGCTTAATCACGAGTAACCGTTTCGTCTAAGTTGAGAAGCACTCGCGCCACGCTCAGCGAGTCGACTCCCGCCAACTGCTTGAGTTCATTTACTGTGGGCTGCCTTGACGTACAGCGACGAAACGCGGCTTCAACTCCAGCCTCGTCAATGATGGCAGTCAGCGCAGTTGCACATTCAAAAAATGACCTGTCGTTGAGTAGCGTGAGTGCTTGTAGCGGTGTATTGCTGCGCACGCGACGCGTTGTGCAATTCTGACCATCAGGAGCATCGAAGACGTTCAGCGAAGGCGCTGGGGTCGCACGATAAATAAATGTATAAAGTCCTCGTCGATAGCGATCTTCGCCAGTGCTTGCGTTCCAGGCTCGCTTGACTTGCCCCAGTCCCATGACGC
>JAYVHC010000186.1:0-3586 GCA_043771575.1 Planctomycetia bacterium | reverse complement strand
CTGGCTGATGCCGATCCGGTGCTGCGGCACGCGGCGAGGATTGCTCTGGAACGAATGCCCCAAAAGCAGTGGCGAAGCGCTATTTCGAAGCTGCCGGATGACGCAGCGTGGTTGTATGGAAGTTTGGCCGTGGCTCAAGCGATGGATCCTGCCGAGGCGGCGACGATGCTTGACAGATGGCTTAAGTGTGAGCCCGCGTTGTACGATTTGTCGTCGCGATTAGTTTGGGTCCGGCTGGGTGAGTGGTGCTTGCATACGAATCAGGATGCCGTGAACGCCAAGAGTGCGGAGGTCACTGCAAAACTGCTTGCCAATTGGCCAGCGACTACAGTCCAGCATGTTGCGGCGGAGACGTCGGCAGTTGAATTGCGACATCGTTTGGCGCAGTTGCTGGGACAGTTAAAGTCGGAAGAAGCGATTGAGTTGATAGCACGTGATTTGCTGGCCAGTGTGCGGCAAGAGGACCAGGTCGCGGGACTACTGGCTCTTCGGCGGCAACGCAGCGGCTGGACAGAAGTGCAGCGGAGGTTGCAATTCGAATTGCTTCAAGACGCGAATCGCATGGTAGGTGGCGAGGGGCTTCCGAAATTTATGGCGGAGATACGAGAAGAAAGCCTAAATACACTTTCAAACAGCGAACGAGAATCGTTAGCATCGGTGCTTGAAGCGAAAACTGAAGTCGCTGTCGAAACTGGACCGCCTCGCGCGCATGTTCAAAAGTGGAGCATCGATGAACTGTCAGAGATGACAGCGAGTTCGCTGGTCGAAGGGGATCGTGAGCTGGGTGCGAAGATCTTTCGAGATGCGCTGTGTGCGCGTTGTCATCGCGTGGGTAGGGAGGGCAAGGCGGTCGGTCCAGACCTGACGTTTGTAGGCCGACGCTTCAGTCCTCGCGATTTACTGGAGTCCATTCTAACACCGTCGCGTTCGGTGGCGGAGAATTTTCAATTGGACTCGATCGTTACTCAATCGGGTGATATCCATACCGGACGCATTTTGATCGAGGGCGATTATCGATCGCAAAAGGTTCGCATTCAGACGGATCCGCTAAAATCGGACTCGGTGGTCGAGATCGATAAGAGCGAAATTGAAGAGTACAAGCAACTCGCTCGTTCACCGATGCCCAACGGTTTGTTGGATGGGTTTGGTCGCGACGAGATTCGTGACTTGATCGCTTATTTGCAGAATCCGAACTAGGCAGCGCTTCTGTGGGTCGGCGTTTGACAATCACCGAGTAGCTTGAGTCGTCTGCTCCGAAACCCGCGGCTAACGCCGACGGCTCACCAAAACGAAAGCCTCTTACATCACACACTCCCCAGTCGCTGTGACGCACAACTACTTTACCGATGTGCGATATATCCAAGTCCCCAGCAAAATGCGGGCTAAAGCGTGTTGAATGCAATTCATGCATTTGAAAGTTTTACAATTACTTGTAACTTTTTCTGGGTAAGCATGAGCCCGGCAGATGCGACCCGCCTGGGTCACTCACTGCGGAGCTTTCGGAGAGTCATGCTATTTCTTGGTGAGCGTCAACTCTTTAACGACGACGGTTCCTTTGTCCGTGCCCAGCTCAAATCCGATGCGATTATTGCCTTGAATCACATCGCGTGCGGTAAATGCAAATTCGAATTCCTTGAACTCAGCTCCGGGACTAAATTCTTCATTCAGACCGATCTCGTGCCAGTCGTCTTGGTTGATCAAACCCAGCAATACTACCGAGCAATGATTGGGCGACTTCATTTTGAACCGAACCACATAATCGGCACCATTTTCGAGTTCCACGCCACCTTGATAAGCCTGCACATGCCAGTTCGTTCCCGTGGTCTTGGTAGTCTCGAACACGAGCGTATCGTCGACCACTTTCATCGAGCCTTCGCCACCATCCTTGGTTTCGAACCGCCATGATTCCGCTTTCGCGGTGGGGCTCAGCAGATTGTCGCCATGGCGAATTCGAATGCGACGATACTCAATTTGCCCGCGATCACCTTCGAGACCGATGGGTCCCGTCTCCGGAAGCTTGAATTCCGTTTCGAGCACTTCGCCGTTGCAAGTGCAATACGCCGAACCGCCTTTGGCAACCACGACCAGTTCGTTCCAGTCGCCCGATTTGTATTTTTGCAACTCTTTGTAAGGCCCTGCTAAGGGATAGTCGCGACATTGCAATTGCGGCTTGCGTAAAAACACGCCGCTGTCGGCGTTCGGTGTCGTTCGAAACTCCAACTTCAAGGTAAAGTCCTTGGGAAACTCGTCGTTTGTCCAGAGCTGCTGAATCCTGCGTCCCTCGGCAGGCGTGGTCACAATCAAGCGACCATTCTTCGCCACATAGCGACCATCGGGACTGCTGGTCTTGCCTGAAAGCTCGGTTCGCTCAGTAATGATCGGCCAAGGCGGCGCTCCCTTATCGCTGCTCTTCCATTTCTCGGCTTGCTTGATTTGCTCGGGAGTGGTTGGCATAACGACCCAGCCCGTCAAATCACGACCATTGAATAAGCTGATAAAGCCGGCTTCCGGCACAAACGTATCGGGAGCAGTATCCATAAAACCAAGCGTTGCAAAGACTGGACGCAGCGCTTGGCCCCACTTCGCATAGCCGGCTGCGTTGGGGTGCAATAGGTCGGGGAACTCTTCCGCCTTGGCATCTCCTTCCGCATTTGCGAACAATGTCCAAGAGTCAATCACCGTGACTTGCGGATCGCCCGCAACTGCAGCAGCACAGAGTTCGTTGATCTTCTTGATTTTGTCCGCAGGTCGCTTCGCCTTGGCGGAACTGGGGAATACTTGACAGAGTACAATCGGCAGCTGCGCATTGTGCGATTTTAACGCGACCACAATTGATTTGACGTTGGCTGCGATCGATTCCGCTTCGGCTCCTTCTTCCAAATCGTTGGTGCCCATCAGCATGACGACTGCCGATGGTTTCAATGCCAGTACGTCATCCTTCAGTCGCCACAACATGCCGCGAGTGGTATCGCCGCTGATGCCGCGATTGGCAACTTTCATGCCTTCAAAGGTACTGCCCATCGACTCGCCCCACCCCTGCGTAATCGAGTCGCCGAAAAATACGACGGCACCTTGATCTTGCGAAACTTGCTTGGCCCACATGCTTCGACGTTCTTTCCAAAGTCCCTTGAACCAATCGTATCTACGCATCGGTCCAACGCCCGGCAGACCATCGTCGGTAGCCGGAATGTCAAAGCTCGCCGAGGGAGTAGCTTTGTCCTGCCCCAATGAAATTGAACTGCCACACAAGCTGAGAAAAACGAGGCCGAGCGTGAGAGTGCGCAACATCATAGGTGCCCTTTGACTAGAATCGGAGGAGTTGTAAGTCAGTAGAGTGATCTGAATCGCCAGTTGTCGCAAGATACCTATCGCACTGTCAGCCGGGAAAACGTGGCATTGGCTTCCAGCCTGTGAACCGGATCGGCAAGGCCACACACCGGCTGGAAGCCTATGCCACGTTTAACTCACTTCAATTAACCATCGATATTCGGAGCGTATCTGTGCCCTACCATTACTTGCACGATTCGAATCGCTCTGCATGGCTGTGCATGGTGTACGCTGTCGTACTGACCCCATCCGCCGCATG
>JAYVHC010000185.1:0-4245 GCA_043771575.1 Planctomycetia bacterium | reverse complement strand
TTGTTGACGTTGAAGTTGCCTGAGTACGAAGCGCACGTCGACCATGCTGGACTGATTCACGACTGGAACGACGATTCGCTCGCGCGTGGCGAAGCAATTGCGCCCGGATGGGCCGATCCGCGAACCGGTTCGTTTGCTGACAACCAACGGGTGGAGGGCCGCGATCAACGCATTTACGGTCCGCTGCCTAAGAAATGGGGCGCGTTTCGCGGCCTTTATCATCACGGCTCGAAGGTGATCTTGTCGTATACGGTCGGCAGTACGGATGTGCTTGAAATGCCCGGTCTAATCGCCGACGCCGAAGATACGCAGCCTGCGGTGTTTTTGCGTTCGTTCAATATCGGCCCACGCGTTCAAGAGCTGATTTTAAAAGTTTCCGAAGACTACGATCCAGCCAAATTGATTGCTGGCATCGAACAAATGCCTGCACTTGAGAGCACTCCGCCGCTTCGCTTGCAAACGGAATCCGGCGACTTGCGATTGCACATCCCAGCGGGTCCACTGCCGCTCAAATTCACACTGTGGTGTCAGACAACGGACTCTGCTGATAGCCGATTGGTCCCCGAATCGGCTATCCCAGCCACCGTTAACCTTAGCGAAATGACGCGCGGCGGCCCGGCCCGCTGGCCGTTCTTCATGATTTGAACGGCGATGGCGAAACCGATTTTTACCAGTGCTTGAACAATGACCATCAAGTCACGGAGCACTTTCACGAATTCGCCATGGGTCTGCAAGTAGATGCGGAAGGCAATTTCTACTACGCCAAATCGGGCCGGCATGCCAAGAAGGCTCTCGTACCGCATCACGGAACGCTGCTCAAGGTCAGCCCCGATGGTTCGAAGACCGAGATTCTTGCTACCGGTTTTCGCGCAGCCAATGGAGTGTGCTTGAACCCCGACGGTTCATTCCTCGTAACCGATCAAGAAGGTTTTTGGAATCCCAAGAACCGTATCAATTGGGTCACGCTCGATCCATCGGGCAAGCCGAAATTCTATGGTAACCTGTGGGGCTATACCGACGTGACGGATGAATCCGATGCGGCCATGGAAGCGCCCTTGTGCTGGATTACAAATGCATTCGATCGATCACCCGCTGAGTTGCTGTGGGTCGACAGTCCGCGCTGGGGACCGCTCAACGGGGCGTTGCTAAATCTCTCGTATGGCTATGGAAAAGTGTTTCTAGTTCTGCACGAACAAGTTGGCGATGTGCATCAAGGAGGTATGATCGAATTGCCAATTCCAGTGTTTCCGACAGGCGTGATGCGCGGTCGCTTCCGGCCGCAGGATCAACAGTTATACTTGGCCGGTATGTTTGCGTGGGCTGGTAACGCCACCGATCCCGGCGGGCTCTATCGTTTGCGCGCCACCGGTAAACCGATTCTGCTGCCCATTGAATTGCATGTGCATGATTCAACGCTCGAATTGAAATTTGCCGAGCTCTTGGAAAAAGCATCGATTTCCGCCGAAAAAGTGGCCATCAAAACCTGGTCGCTCAAGCGGACTGAAAAATACGGTTCAGAGCACTACAACCAGAAAACGCTCGACGTTCACTCCGCTGAACTCTCCGACGATGGCAAATCGGTTCGCATCAAAGTGGACGCTCTACAGCCGACTTGGGGCATGTCCATCGACTTTGAATTCCGCTCGGCAAGTGGCCAACCAGTAACCGGCGTCATTCACAACACCATCCATCGATTGAAATATGACAAAGCGATGGCACGCTACGCCACCCGACCCAAAAATGTAATCTGGACAAAGCATTTTCCGTGTCTGCCGCTACAATTGGTTTAACTCTTACAACCTAACTGCCGATGAAACGATGAGCGATGATGCGTGAAGGATTGATAGCAATGGTGGCGAGAGTTAATTTTGATGGGGCAGGAACAAGTCGAAGTGCAACGTCCGGAGCGCTGGGATCACCCACTTGATCCCAACACTTCCGCTGCTAGCATCGATCTGCTTCTAAAACTGCTGCCGTTCGCGCTGATGGATGAACGACGATTCGCACAGACAGCAGGCTTAAAGGACATCCTCAAGAACGATTCGCGGCTGCTAGACCTCAAGTCTGGCGATATTATCTTTCGCGAGGGACAATATGGCGGCAGCGCGTACTTGGTACTCAGCGGCCAAGTGCGAATTTTCTTAACGCGACTGTTGCCCGAAGACTCGCGCCGCAACGAACGCCGCAGCGAACTTCCCTGGCTGAGCCTGTTTCGTAAACAGCCCGATCGACGACACGCATCACGAGGGGCTCGGGCCTTAGTAGCTCAAGCACGACCTGTGGCGTTTTCACAACGCGGCGAAGGTCAAAACGCGCGAGTGTTTCTGCAAGATGTGCCCGGCGTGCTGGCAGATCATGCAAGCTCCGTGGTGACGAGCGGCGAGTTGTTCGGTGAAATGGCTGCGGTGACGCGATCACCACGTGAGTTCACGGCGGTCGCCGAAGATGATTGCAGCGTGCTCGAGATTCGCTGGCAAGGCTTGAAACTGTTGAAGCAAGATCCGCAGTTCCGTACGCTGCTCGATGAACGCTATCGATCGGAAGTCCTGAGCACGCACTTGCGAGAAACGCCCCTGCTGCGTTACGTGCCGGATGATCATTTGGCTAAGGTCGTCGAGGCGGTTACTTTCGAATCGTTTGGAAATCTGGAGTGGTATGCTGAGTATCGCAAGCAAGCCAAGCAGTCTGCAGCGGTGCAAATTGCCAGTGAACCATTAATCGCCGCAGAGGGAACCTACGCGGTTGGCCTGTGGATCGTACGGGGCGGCTTCGCAAGACTCAGTCGACGTCAAGGTGCGGGGCATCGCACCTTGGCCTATCTCGGCAAAGGCCAGTTGTTCGGACTGCGCGAACTCTATCACAATCGCATTAGAGATAACAGCGCACAGGCATTGCCGTTTCAAGAATCCTTACGCGCAATCGGCTACGTCGATGCTCTGTGCATCCCCAAGCAAGTTGTTTATGAACATGTTTTGCCATTTATGCGCGCCGCCGACTTGCCAGCTCCACTTAGCTCGCCACGTTACCAATTCGGTCAGCCCGTACTAGATGCGGAATTGATTCGACCCGATGAACAAACAGTTGAGACAGGGTTGCTGGAGTTCATGGTCGACCATCGACTGATGAACGGTCGCGAAGCGATGGTCATCGATTTGGATCGCTGCACCCGTTGCGACGACTGCTTGCGAGCATGTTCGACGACTCATGGGGGCGATCAACCGTTGTTCTCCCGCTCTGGCCCACAATACGGACCGTGGATGTTCGCGCAAGCCTGCATGCACTGCGCAGATCCCGTGTGCATGATCGGCTGTCCCACCGGGGCGATTCATCGGGATCAAGAATCTGGCACGATTAATATCAATCCACAGACGTGCATCGGCTGCAAATCGTGCGCGGAGAGCTGTCCGTATGACAACATTCGCATGGTTCGTACCAGTGATTCTGCGGGTCGGGTGCGCGTCGACGAAGAGAATGGGTTGCCCATTTTGCAAGCGACCAAGTGCGATTTGTGCAGTCAATCTAGTTCCGGACCCGCTTGTCAATCAGCCTGCCCGCACGATGCACTGATTCGAATCGATTTAGGCGATCTTCAAAAGGTGAGTCAATGGATGCAACGCAAGGCCGCCTAGCGTCACTGCGCCGCCGTAGAATCATCGCTTCGTCGTTGACACTGCTCGCGGTGATTTCAACCGTTGTCGCTGTGCAGTCCGTCGCGAATCGGTTGGGAGACGCCTCCACCGCAACAGGCTGGACATTGTTGGTCGCGACCGCGGGACTATATCTACTGAGCCTGCGAAAGAAACTGATTCAGCATCGCTTGGGGTCCGTGTCCGCCTGGTTGCAAATGCACACCTACATGGGCAGCTTTGCGAGTATCGTGTTTTTGATGCATATCGGGTGGCCTATTCGTGGTTGGTTTGAGATTGCTCTAGCCACTTGCTTTGCGATCGTAGCGGTTACAGGCATCGTGCTTACTTACATGAGCCGCGCGTTACCCAAACGCTTGTCTGCCATTAAGCAGGATTTTCGCTTGGAGCTGATTCCGGCGCTGCGGCTGTCAGTAACCAAAGACGCTCACGAATTGGCAATTCACTCGGCCAGCTTTGGCGAAGGGGCAACACTCGTTGAATTCTATCAAAGACGCTTGTTGCCGTTTTTTCTCAGTCGAAGAAGCTGGTTTTATCGTTTCGTGCCGACCGGATTCACGCGTCGACAATTGCTTCGTGAACTACACGATCTCGATCG
>JAYVHC010000184.1:0-2877 GCA_043771575.1 Planctomycetia bacterium | reverse complement strand
CTTCGATATGCGTCGCCGTGCCGCCCAAGCCAAACTGCGCGAAGTTGTCTTGCGTATGCTTCCAAACAATCCCACCGACCAAGCGATCCACTTGTTGTTTCGTCAACATCATTCCAGCAACTTCAGCGTCTTTCTGAATCAACTCCTTGAGCTTGGCTTTAGACGAAACGCCATCCGCGTTGTTGAGCGCATAGAGCGTTCGGAAGTAACTTTCCAGAACGCTGCGCACGACCGGCTCGTGCTTGATTAGGAAATCGCGATTGACGACCAAAGCGTCAACAATATATCCCGATTGATCTTGGCTATCAAAAACAACTTTCATTTGATCATTCTTGAGTAAATCACTCACGACTGGTTCCCACGTGACAAACACTTCGTTACCGCTAGGAGTCGCCTTGCGATAGCGCGCGAGCAGTTCCTTTTCATTGCCTACCGATACAATGGATTGCGGAGTTACATTACTCAAAAACCGAAAGTTGATCAGGACTCGAGTCAAGGTGTCGCTTGGCGAACCACCCACCAAAACAAATCGTGTGTCCTGGGTATTGAGCGACTCGACCGATGGAAACCGATCTTTGTAAGCTACGACAGCGTCCGCGCCACGCGATTCATCGATCAACGCCACAATCGTTACCGGCAGCGACTTGGCCTTGGCGCAAGCCTTCATCAATGCATCAATTGGAAACGCAGCCATCTGCAACTCGCCCGATGCCAGCCCAGCCAATCGCTTATCATAATCCGCTGCATCGTCAACCGTCTCCGCCTTAATACCCAGGCTTCGCAATTGTTGATTGAAATCCGACGAACGTAGAATCGCATAGCCCGAAAAACCGTCTAAGCCGATCTTCACGTGCTGGCTGTACTTCGAATCACCGGAAGTCGCATCGAGCACTTCCTGTTGCTTCTGCACTTCCTGCTTGGCAACTGTCGGTACATACCACAATCGATAGAGCACGGCGCCTATCGACAAGATCACTAGCCATACAACGCAGGCTAAAAAGACTTTTGCTTTACTCACGTATCTGACGCTCAAAAAAAGGAATCACGGCTGAAAGCGATCTGCTATCGACGACGATTGCCAAAGATGCCTCTTATCAGGATAGCCCCAAGCACAAATATACCCACCAGGAAACCGCAACAACAAATCAGGCCACCCAATATACCACTGCCCAGAGTTTGACTGGGGGGCTGTGGAAACTGAAACCTCGCGCTGCCTTGTTCAGTACTCAGCGCCACTTCTTTGATGGGCTCGTTGTTCAATACTGATAAGCTCTTGATCACCTCTTCCGAAACACCTTCTGGCAATGCCTGCAGCAATTCAAAATCGCTTTGAGAACTTTGGTCATCGCCCGTCGTTTCTGCAAACACATCCGAGATCGCTGCCGTCAGCGCAGTAGCGTCATCAGCGCTGCGATAGGAATGCGCCAAACTTGCAAGCGAATGCTCACCAGCCATGCTAACCCCGATCACATCCAGCGTCAGCCCACGCGACAAAATATCGGGCAGAAAGCTGCTCAGCACTCCCGGATCCGAGGCTTCTCCATCGGTCACGATCAACAAGCGATAAGTTCCGTAGCGATCCGCCGCACGCAATTTCAATAACTCATCGGCGCCAACTTTTGAAAATGCGCCCAGCATCGTGCCACCCTCGGCCCTAATCCGCGCGATCCGTTCCTGCCAAGCCGCAGCGCCGATCTTTCCCATGGGCACGATCCAATGTTCGCCATTCAAGGTTGTGTTCAGCGTCAATACCCCAACGCGCGTATCGGGCGGCAGTTGGGAAAGCACGGCGGTCAGCGCCTGCTTGGCGGCATCGATCCTTAGCACGCCACTGGGCATCGCTTGTTTCATCGAGCCGGAATCGTCCAAGATGACAACGACCGTGTTATCTGCCAAGGACTCGCGCACAGCGAACAGGCACTGCGTCAGCAGGGCACACACAAGCAGTTTTCGCCAACTTGAAACCATTGACCGACCCCTATTCTCTGACGCTCGCGGCATCAGTCTCCAACCTCATCAAAATCGAGTCCACGGCTAGAAATTGAAATCGCTCGGCGCGATCGTTTCGGCGTCTACTTTCACAATGCGAAACTCAACTCGCATGTTTTCCTTGGCCTGTTCCAACGAGGTTGGCTTCGCCACAATCGGTTCCGAGATCCCGGCACCGACTGGGGTGATTTGCGACAGATCCACTTTCACACCCAGCTGAGCAGCATACTTCGCCAGCGAATCGCGAACTTGATCGGCTCGACTCTTCGATAACGCCATCGCAGCATGCATGGTTACCGTCGGATCATCCTTGCCACCTGCAAATGCGCCCGCTTCGATCAACGCGGAAACTTCTTTGATGTTGGTGACATCCAGGGGAGCACCTTTGTAGAAATAGCGATAGTTGCCTTGCGTTCCACTCTGCTTGATCAAGCCTTTCGAAATGCCCGCTTTAACGAAATCGATCAGCGTTTTCGTCGGGTCCGAGTGACCGCGAATGACTACTCGGGCGTTACCGAAAGTCGCCGCCGCCTTGAGCGCTCGGTTGAATTCGGCCCCGTAACGGTCAGCCGAAAACTCAGTCTGGTTTGGCTCAAAGTTAATCGTAAAATCGACAATCGTATTGGCATCTAAGTTGGCACCCAGGAACGTTTCGGTCGATTCCGGCGATCCCTCAAAGCGTTCGGCAAACGTTGGCTCTTTGTATTCTAGGCCAGCTAATTTGGCGATCTCTTTGTAATCAAATTTATTTGGCTCAAAGCCGTTGCGCGATTTCGCATAACCCCACTCGGTAGCCAATTTGAGCGCCTCGGACATCTTCACTTCAAAGCCGCTCAAGTTCTGCTCGCCTCCACCGAAGAACTCCATCTGCCCCGCTTGGCTAACGAA
>JAYVHC010000183.1:0-5535 GCA_043771575.1 Planctomycetia bacterium | reverse complement strand
ATCGAAGAACGAACCGCGGCGCAGCAAGCGCTCGTCGAACAGATCGCGGAGACTCTCAAGCAGACGCCACCGATACCCCCTCGCGCGATGATTCCGACCGATGTGGCGCAACCTGCTGATGAACAGGTGCGACTTGCGGGCCAATTTGATCGCTTGGGTGAGAAAGTGCCGCGCGGATTTTTGACGGTACTTCGAGATAGTGTGGACACATTCATTCCTGCCAAAGAAAGTGGGCGCGTAGCTTTGGGGCATTGGATGACCGACACGGATGAACGATCGGGCCAACTCACCGCCCGCGTACTCGCCAATCGAGTTTGGCATCATTTGATCGGGCGAGGCCTGGTACGAACCGTTGATAACTTTGGCCGCACCGGCGAACCCCCATCGCACCCTGAGTTGCTAGACCATCTGGCCCGTGAATTGATCGAATCGAATTGGTCGATCAAATCGCTCGTGCGCAAGATCGTTGTCAGTCGTACGTTTCGACTGAGTAGCCAGCACGTTGCATCGAATCACGAAGTGGACCCCGAGAACCGCTTGCTTTGGCGAGCCCATCGGCGACGGCTTGATCCAGAAACGTTTCGCGATGCGATGCTGAGCGCCGCTGATAAGCTTGACTTGGGGCGCATGGATTCCACAGTTTCCTATTTGGGCGACCAAGCGACTGCCGTGGGTGCGAATTCCGTACGGCGTCGAACCGATTTCCCCTGTCGCAGTGTCTATCTGCCTGTCATTCGCAATGACCTCCCCGAATTGTTCGAGATTTTTGATTTCGCCAACCCTCATGCAACGACGGGAATGCGTCCGAATACAACCGTGCCCACGCAGGGACTGTTCATGCTCAATGATGAAATGGTCATGGATGCCGCCAAAGCAACTGCGCGGCGGATCATCGCAAATTCGGCAAGTGGGGACTATCGCCAACGCATCGTGGGCATGTTTGACTTGATTTTGAACACACGCCCGACGGAAGCTGAAGAGCAATCAATCGAGCGTTATTTAAAACAATTTGAAACACAATTCAAATTGGAAGGCAAACCCGAAGCGGAACTTGATTCCTTGGCGCTCGCCTGTCATGCGCTGTTTGCGTCGAGTCGTTTTCAGTTTCTGGAGTGAAGCAAAATGTCGTGTTACCAATTCATCGCCCAATCAACGCGACGCAGCATGTTGCGCAGCAGCGCCTGCGGTTTTGGCTCGCTGGCACTTAGTGGTTTGCTCTCTCAAGCCGAGATTTCCGCCGCGCCTTTGACCGATACCCCGCTATCGCCGAAGCAACCGCATTTTCAACCCCGCGCAAAACGAATTATTTTCCTATTCATGTGGGGCGGACCCAGTCACGTTGATTTGTTTGATCCAAAACCGATTCTGAATCAACAAAATGGTCAACCACTTTCGGGAAAATCGGTGGGCAGTGATCGCGATCAACTGGGCAATCTGCTTGGTTCACCTTTCAAGTTTTCTCAGCACGGAGAGGGCGGCATTTGGATCAGCGAGCTTTTTCCTCACTTGACCGCTCACGCAGATCAACTGTGCGTTGTTCGCTCCATGCACACCGAGGGAAGCGCACACGGCGAGGCTCTGCTGCGCCTGCATACTGGTCAAGCCAATCTGGTTCGGCCCAGTGTCGGCGCGTGGGTTAGTTATGGCTTAGGCTGCGAAAGCGATAGTTTGCCGGCGTACATCACGATTTCGCCCCCGCGCGGACATGGCGGTGCTCAGAATTATGGCAGTGCGTTCTTGCCATCGATTCATCAAGGGACTGCGATCGGGTCGGCAGAGATTCCCATCGCTAAAGCTCGCGTCTCGCATGTCGGTAACTCGCGGTTCGATTCCCGCACGCAGCGCGAACAACTGGACTTGATTCAATCGTTGAACCAAGATCATTTGCGAGCCGCAGAGTCGGATCAGAGTATCGAGGGTTTGATTGCCAACTATGAATTGGCGTTTCGCATGCAGTCGACGATTCCTCAAGTCATGAGTCTTGAGGACGAAACGCAAGAGACGCTCGATCTGTACGGCATCAATCAGGAAACCACCAACAACTTTGGCCGTCAGTGTTTACTGGCGCGAAAATTCGCTGAATCCGGTGTGCGCTATATCCAAGTTTCAACCGACTACACCTGGGACCATCACAAAGGACTGACCAGTGGCATTGTTGGCGAGTCTGCCAAAGTAGATCGCCCCATCGCAGGCCTACTCGCCGATCTCGCGCGTCGCGGTTTGCTCGAAGACACTTTAGTCGTATGGGGCGCCGAATTCGGACGAACGCCGATGGCCGAAAATGGCGACGGCAGAAATCATCATCCCAAAGCTTTTACCATGTGGCTGGCCGGCGGCGGTGTTCGCGGCGGGCTGACTTATGGAAGCACCGATGAATTCGGTTATCGCCCTGTGGAAAATCCCGTCCACATGCACGACCTTCACGCCTCGTTGCTGTACGCTTTAGGCATCGATCACAAGCGATTAACCTACCGTCACGCCGGCCGCGACTTCCGGCTGACCGATGTTCACGGGGATGTCGTAACGCCTCTGTGGTCGTAAGTGCTACATTGGCGGTCGAATTCGGGATTCGGTTTTCGGTGGTCTTGCGAAGGTGGGGCGATTTGCTACTGCCGGATAAGGCCGTTCGTCCCATTCCTTAACCACGTTGGACTGTCGTCATGGGCGCTAGCCATCTACTTTACGCATCAGACGAATTGGTTGAGAACATCGACGCGGTTCTTGAATCGAACCTTATCCGATTCGTCCGTGCACCTGACCGAATTGTCAATCAAGGCCGCAAGGCGACCGACTTGATCGAGATCCGTTGCTGCGACGAGCGCGGTGAGGTTGTTCTTGTCATCGAGAAACGACGGAGCCAGCCGAGAGCTAATTTGATGTTGATACCATCGAGGCGTTTTGTGTTTTGGCAGAACAAGATGTCCAATGTGCACTCCGGCCATCTGGCCAAGATCATGTACGATCGTGGTGCGAGCGACACCTGATGTTGCGGTTCGAATAGCGACTTCTCAAATGGTGACACAGGTCCTCACTGACTTTGCAACCAGTGACCGCACAAAAAAGCCACAACTCCGCTGAGAGCATGCCTTGCAAGAGAGGTTTCCGTAAGAATATTGAAGAATCAAAGCATAATGAGTGAAGTTAAATGCAAAACTCGTCTCGCAAAAAACTCTCGGACTTGCTAATCGTTGCTGCTGTAGCGCGGTTCCGCGAAGTGAGTACTGCCTTTCATTGCATGCATAGGATGAAGCGTCATGGAGACGACCGACACGCAGCAACTAAGTGCGCTCATAGAACGCCAGGTGAATGTTTTGTCGGCCTTAAAAATGTTGACGGTACAGCAGACTGAGTGTCTGGGGGCGGATCAAGTTGAACTGCTTCTTTCGATGATCGCTCGCAAGCAACCGCTTATCGAAGAATTTTTGCAGATACATTCAGAGTTAAAGCCTTTTCAAGATCAAGATCCAGACAGTCGCATTTGGGCCGATACACCAGCTCGCACACGATGCCGAGAACTCCTGGAAAGCTGCCGTAAACTGCATCAAGAAATTGTACGTCTCGAATCTCAAGCTTTAGGTGAACTTGAGTTGAATCGCAATGCGATTGCCGCCCAATTGCAAGATTGCCGCGATGCTACCTTGGCTTCAACCGCTTATTTGACGGATACCCTTCTCGCCGAGAGCAGCCTCGACCTAACCAATTCATGAGCCCTAGATGCTAAACCTGAAAATCGCGTCCGCACAACAAGATCGATCCCAGTTGGACCAGATTGCTCGCGAATGCTTACATCAATCTGCGGGAGAGATTATCGACAAACAGCTGCGGCTAGTCATTGATGTCGAATCGTACTTGCCCAGCAGTTTTGACCTCAGCTGGTTGAAGCAAGCGATGCTCAAGATGCTGGATCTCGCGATCGAACGCAGTCCAGTTCGCAGCGAAATCCAATTGACCGCTTGCCGCGTTGGTGATTCAGTTGAGCTGGAGGTAGCAGACAATGGCGACACACTCAACAACGACTCTAGCGCATTTCGTCATAGTTGTTCCTACAGCTTTGGCCCAATTGCGCGCGACCTTTTTGCGTCGGTTCAATCGCGCGGCGCCGAATTCTGGGGAACACGCTGCCCGCAAGGCGGAATGGCTTGGACACTACGAATGCCGCTGCGGATGACGATGGCTAAAGCTGCGTAAGTTATTCGATAAGGAGTGTCTCATGTTCGATTCGTGGTTAAGTAACTCAACGTTGCCAGCCTTAGAGCAGACCGCTGTATTCGCGCAAAAGCGGCATCAGTTGTTGGCTGGGAATTTAGCCAATTTGGATACGCCCAACTACCGAACGAGAGACCTGTCGTTAACTGAATTCCAGGCACAACTGAAAGCAGCCACGGATCCCTTGAGATCCAGGGCGACAACCTACGTTCCGGGCAAAGGGCAGCAATCGATCACCCAGCCACAAGCGATCGAAAATGCGCGCGATGTCAGCAAACAAATCTTGTATCACGATGGCGGCGATGTAAGCCTTGAACAGCAAGTCACTGAAATATCAAAGAACCAAAGCATGCATAATACCGCGATTGCTTTGATGCGATCTCAGTTCCAGACGCTGCAAGTCGCGATCCGAGAGTCCGCATCCGCATAGTAAACGGCTCAATCCACCCTAGGCTGCATCAAAGTGAACTTTTTGACGTTGACGTAGCTGCAGGTGTGTTCTTAGCATCGCAAAACTATTGCGTTAGATTTAACGATTGAACTAATTATATGGCGGAAGAATGCCGAACAGTGATTTAGGCCCAAAAGGCGTGCATCGAGTTAGACATTCTTGGCACACAAACAGCACGGCTGCTAAAGCGGCTCAACCAAATTGTCATAGTCGAAGGATCGATTGTCATGAAGATTGGCACTTACAACCAGCTAAGCATTGTCTGCCTACTGGGCTTAACTGCGAGCATTGGTTTGACCGGATGCAAAGTTGGAAGCTGGAAGATGCCAAAAATGTCATGGAATCGCGAGCCATCAGCGACCACGCTGGCGGGTAGTGAAACTCCAAAATTACCTGAGAGCCCTGCTAACAAATATACGCCGTCTACGATAGCATCTGTTGGTGCAGGGACCTCACCTGGTACATCCTCTGGTAACAAGGTTCCAAGTTATGGATTCGCCGGACAAACTTCATCAACAACCACGCCAGTTGCCGCTGGATTGGCTGCGTCCGCAAACGGTTACCAAACCGGTCCTTACACAGTCGGCCAAAGGCCAGGTTCAACCGGTTCCCAACCCAGCAGCAGTGGTACCGCAGGTAACAATGTGGCCCCTGGCCCGAACCCGTACGGCGGATCGTACGCCGGGATGACTCCAGCAAAGTCGTCTGAGGCGACATCGCAATATGGTGTTAAAGGCGCGCTCGCGAATTACCCAGCTCCCAATGCTTCGACGGGCTACGGTTCAGCCCCTGTAGCATCCGGTTCGGCGTACTCGGGAGGAGCAACCGCTCTACCGCAGATCCCAGCCGCGCCTAACGCAAACACCTATGGAACATCT
>JAYVHC010000182.1:0-3199 GCA_043771575.1 Planctomycetia bacterium | reverse complement strand
TTGACTCAAGAAACCATCACTTTTAACGTCCCCAATCAGCGGAATTGTTGATCCCGAAACGCGGCCGGTATCAACTCGCTTTAAATCTAGTGGCCCAACCGTTGAACTGCGATGAAAAACACTCGGTCCACAGCTACCTGTCGCTAAGGGAACCCCCTTACCATCTAACCGCACATCACTGCGAACGAGAAACCAGCTCGCCCCGTAGTTTGTATTGAAGCCCTTTTCAATTAGCTGCTGTTCGACTATCGGCTTTCGATCCGCAGTCGGCGCGGCCACGATTTGTCGGCAGGGTCCAACCAACTGAGTGCCATCCGGTAGCGACTGCGGAGCATCACCCGACGGATCGATTCCACACGTTACTGTGAAAACGTTTCGTGTTAGCACTCTGTCAATCGTCACCGAAGTTCGCGCCTCATTGGTTGGACACATCAACGTTCCAGGCAGGATGCCACTCTCAACCAGGTCAGCGACCCAACCCACATCTGTCACTGCGCCATCCATTTCCCAATCGAAGTTGCCCGAGCACAACTTGCCGCGATTCGAAACTGTCGCAAACGCTTGCAGTCCAGTTCCGATCTGCCGAAGGTTGTTTTGACACTGAGCCGAGCGTGCCGCAGCCCGTGCTAAGTTGATCGCAGGCGTAAGCAAACCAACCAAGATGCCTATGATCGCAATCACAACCAATAACTCGATCAGTGTGAAACCGGCTCGTTTTGAATTGCTTGTTCTGAACATTTCCTGCCGCCGTCTCGTACATGCTTGTACAAAGTTGGATCAACCGAATCATCGCTTGAGATACGAGCAGATTGTGTCGTGGTTTTACAAGTTCGCAAGGCTCAATGAGCTCGAAAAGCAGGCTTTCACTGAACCTTCACAGCACTCATCATTTATTAGCAGCGACTTCTTAATTGCTTAACAATACGAGCTTATTTTTCCTGAATTGCGAAGAATTGATGAAGCGTATCGCA
Organism: Planctomycetia bacterium; assembly: GCA_043771575.1. Lineage (GTDB taxonomy): Bacteria > Planctomycetota > Planctomycetia > Pirellulales > Pirellulaceae > Aureliella. The sequence continues at coordinate 2,228 of JAYVHC010000182.1, read as the reverse complement.
TTCGATTTTTTGCAAGTCGACACATGCGCAATATATGGCTATAACCATCAGTCGGCAGACTAGTACATATGTAGATTCACGCACTGGAACGGTCGTCAATGACTGAGCAAAGTACTTCAATCACACTGAGCGTTGCAGCGTTTGTGGAAGTGCTAAAACGCAGTCAATTAATTCAAGCGGATGATTTGCCACGCTTACTCAAGACGATCGCTGCGTCGACGGGTGACGATCGAACCGCTAACACGATCACAGAACATCTAGTTACCTCCGGGCATGTAACCAAGTGGCAGGCCGCACAGTTGCTCAAGGGTAAATATCGAGGTTTTTTGATTGGAAATTACCGCTTCCGCAAACCGCTTGGACGTGGCGGAATGGGAGTTGTTTTTGAAGCAGAGCATCTGGTACTTGGAACACGGGTTGCCATAAAGGTGCTCCCAAAAGATTGCGGCACAACGGATAAGGCGGTAAGCCGATTCTTGGCGGAAGCAAGGGCGGCGGCCAAACTAAACCATCCCAACGTGCTCCGCGTGCACGACTGCGACGTCTGCGACGGTAGGCGGTTCATGGTCATGGATTTGATTGATGGCGCGAACTTGGGCGAACTCGTGGATCGTAATGGACCACTTTCATACCGCAACGCTATTGAACTGTTGAGACAGGCGGCGGCTGGACTGGGCTACGCTCACGAGAACGGCGTCATTCACCGAGATGTCAAGCCGCATAATTTTATGGTTGACAGGAACGGCCAATTGAAGGTCGCCGATTTAGGCCTGGCTCTTTTTCAAGTTGATTCACCTCAGCGATACACGCAAGATGGCAACGTAGCAGTGCTGGGTACGGTCGATTACGTGGCCCCCGAGCAAGCGTGGGATAGTCGCAAAGTAGATCGCCGCGCTGACATGTATTCACTCGGCTGCACGCTTTACTTCATGTTGACTGGCAAAGCTCCGTTTGATTCTGGCAGTCTGGCTCAGCGACTTGCCAAACATCAGGCAGTGCAGCCGACCGGTATCCAGAACTATCGTCCCGACTGCCCAGCACCCATAGTTCAACTCTGCAGCAGGATGATGGCCAAGAAGCCTACCGAACGCGTTCAGCGTATGCAGGCGGTGGTAGCTTTCTGCGAATCAATATTGCCCAAACTGCCCGGATCCATAAATGATCTCGTGGGGCTTGCCGATCGCACCAGCTCTAAGCAGCGTTCTGGCAGCGGTTCATCCATGCACATTTCGGGCGCCAGTTATTACCCAGTTGAAGCTGACTATGAAACAATGCTTGGGTCGGACGCTGAACGATCAACTGCACCTAATTTCTCGTCATCACAAGCACCTGATTTGAGTTTTCTGGTGGACGCGTTGCCAATGCAAATGTTGGAACCAAGTAACCAGTACGCCACAGCGGCCCCAGGGACATACTGGCAGCAGGCCGTTCAGGCAAGGTCTGCGGCCCCACCCAAAGCACGCCGCGCTACCAATGCGGGCGCGTATCGCCAGAACCAAGTTATGTTGTTCTGCGGTCTATTGATTGCCTGCCTGTCGGTCTGCATCACACTCTGGCAAGCGTTTTCGCCGAAACCAAGGGACGAAAAACCGAACATCAAGTCCTACGAAGACGGCCACGGTGGCAATGTAATTATCGTGCGTGAATAGTTGCGAAATGGAACTGCTTGGAACTGGTTGGCGGATTCGCCCTCGCGAAGTCTCTCTAACCTTTAAAGCTTATCAATAGCCAAGCGTTCCAAGCCATCCATGCTACAAACGCAACGCCAACGGCAATCAGCACCGCAGGCCGAACCGTATCCGAATCGAACCACTCAATCCAGGTTGTTTGCTGCGATACAACCGTTGCTTTGCTAGCCGCGGCGCGAGACTGAGCCTCGCGCTGTTGTGGAGTGTACTGTTCTTCTATTCCGACCGTCGCGTCAACATTTACTTCACATTCACTAGCGCTTTGCGAGCGCTCTTTCGCGTTCCGCTTCGCTCGGCGTTCATCAAGTCGTGCGAAGGTCTCCTTCTTTTCAATCCAGCTATAAACGCTCTTTACGTCCCAGTCTTTCCGCGAGGCGTACGATGGCAGCGCATCTTCAATACGTATTGATCCACTGCTATGGTGCGTGGCGAAAACCACGCTTCCATCAGAGTCGTCATCTTCAAAATCAGTATCACTGGCCTTCGATGTCAACTGGAGAGCCGGCCTTGCTAAAAGGTAACTAGGCAACTCAACATCGT
>JAYVHC010000181.1:0-3142 GCA_043771575.1 Planctomycetia bacterium | reverse complement strand
GGTGCAATCGGCTGGTTGGCCGGCCATGGCATCGGCGTTGCCTGTGCGGGCATGGTTGAGCAGCGTACAGGGCTTCAAATCGGCTTCTTCAACACCATCACCGTTTACGAATTAACGCTCATTCCAGGACTGGTACTACTTGCCACCCTCGCCGGCATCATTCCCGCCCTCGTCGCTTACCGAACCGACGTTTCGAAAAATCTCGGCGCGTAATCATCGGTCAGGTGCGGCGCGGTCGCACCCGTCGGGTCTCGGGGCGATCGCAATCTCAATCCAAAGTTGGACAGAATTCGAACTCTCGCCTGACTTTTTACTCGATTCAAAAAATCAATTCAAATAAATACTTGCATGTGGCTTGCGAGACTGCTAGATTCCTTTAAACGCGGTTAATGGCGTTTCGAATTACCTTGTGCTGGCGGAGATGTCTTTTCGGTTACTCTTCGAGGTTCTTGCCATGCGTGTTTACGAGATCATTCAGCGTAAAGGGAAAACCGTCCATCAAATACTGCCATCGGCAAGTCTAGCGGATGTGGTCAATCGACTCGTGGATTTTAATTGCGGTTCGCTGGTGGTAAGTGAAGAGGAAAAGGAGCTTGGGATTATTACCGAGAGGGATATCCTGAGGACGATCAACAGCGAAAGGCAGAGCTTAAGCCATCTTCTTGTACGCGATTTTATGACCCAGAATCTGATTACGGGTCAGTCGGACGAAGAAGTCTCCGTCCTCATGGGAAAGATGACTCTGCACCGCATACGCCATATGCCAATCATCGATGACGGTAAATTGGCAGGGATGATTTCAATTGGCGACTTGGTGAAAGCACAATTCGAATCGCTATCCTGCGAGAACCATCAATTGATGTCGTACATTCATGGTCACGTCACGTAAATTATGTCCTGTAAATAAGGTACCCGATTCGAATTTTGGTGAACCCATCATGTGAGGCGCATCGAGATCATGGTCGAACGATTTGCAATTGCAAAGGGACTGGCTGTCCCGGTTGCCGGAGAACCCGATCAAAGGATAGATACAAAATCGGTTGGTCAAGTTGCTTTGGTTGCCAGCGACTATCTGGGGCTTCGACCCTCGCTGCTTGTTTCCGAAGGCGATGATGTTAGGCTCGGCCAACCCGTGATGGTCGACAAACAAAACGAAGGAGTGGTCTTTACGTCACCTGCCGGTGGTAAAATCCGTGCGATCCACCGTGGAGAAAAACGCCGCTTGATGTCGATCATGATTGACGTGGCTGACCGAGAGTTGGAGCAGGAGTTCCCGGTTATCGAGGCTGGAGATATTTCTCGTCTCAACCGCGAAGAGATCATCGAGAGAATCGTTTCGACAGGCCTTTGGAGCGCCTTTCGAACGCGTCCATTCAGTCGAGTCCCTTCGCCCAAATCCGTACCGAACGCGATCTTTGTCACAGCCATGGACAGCAATCCACTGGCCGCTCAGCCCAACGTGGTGATCCGAGATGCAAAAGAGGATTTTGCGGCTGGATTGGATGCAGTTTCGCGCCTCACTGAGGGCAAGACCATGGTATGCCGAGCCCCGGGCAGCGACACTCCCGGTGAAGTGATGCCCAACGTGCGGGTGGCCGAGTTCCGTGGCCCGCATCCAGCAGGTTTGGTTGGTACGCATATGCATTTCATGCGGCCCGTGATGCCTGGAATCGTCAACTGGCACCTCAATTATCAGGATGTCATTGCGATTGGTCGCGCGTTCACTCTTGGGAGATTAGATCCGACGCGCGTGATTTCGTTGGCTGGTCCAGTAGTTGGTAAACCCCGATTGCTTAAGTCACGCTTAGGCGCTTCTCTGCTGGAGCTGACTCAAGGCGAACTTAAAGGGGAGACCAACCGCATCATTTCCGGTTCCGTTTTGTGCGGCAGGCAGTGGGAGGATTGGACTGGCTATCTAGGACGATATCACCTTCAAGTCTCCTGCCTGGCGGAAGGCAATCAACGCGAGTTGCTCGGCTGGCAAATGCCAGGCTTTAACAAGTTTTCTGCGACACGAGCCTTTGTTGGCGCCTGGTCGGCGCGCAAGCAGTTCGCGTTGACAACCAGTACCGAGGGTAGTGAACGGGCCATGGTTCCAATCGGCTCCTACGAACGGGTGATGCCACTGGATCTATTGCCCACCCTGCTGCTGCGTGCGCTCATAACGCGGGACATCGAAAGAGCACAAGAGCTAGGTTGCCTGGAATTAGATGAGGAGGACCTCGCGTTGTGTACTTTTGTTTGTCCCGGCAAGTATGACTACGGCAGTATTTTGCGTGACAATCTGACTACGATTGAAAATGAGGGATAGTCCATCGATGAAGATGCTTCGCGAGCTACTTGACCGACTGCATCCGCTTTTTGACAAAGGGGGAAAGTTAGAAAAACTGTATCCGCTTTATGAAGCTGGAGATACGTTTCTTTATACGCCGGGAAGCGTGACTAAAGGCCTGACACACATTCGTGATGCGCTCGACTTGAAGCGCATGATGACTATGGTCGTGATCTCTCTGATTCCGTGCACGCTGTTTGGCATGTGGAATGTCGGTCACCAAGCAAACATTGCGATTCAAGCGCTGCTTGCCACGAATAAGGTCCCCTATTTTGATTGGCACCACGCGATTCATAAATCGATGGGCTGGGAACACAATCCCAGCAGCGTACTCGACTGTTTTGTGCTAGGTGCCATGTATTTTTTGCCCATCTATGTGGTTTGCATGACAGCGGGCGGTATTTGCGAAGTCATCTTCAGTGTGGTTCGCAAGCACGAAATCAATGAAGGTTTTCTTGTGACTGGGCTGTTGTTTCCGTTAACACTTCCACCCGATATTCCCCTGTGGCAAGTTGCGATCGGGATCGCTTTTGGAGTGGTGTTTGGCAAGGAAATTTTCGGCGGCACCGGCCGCAACTTCCTCAATCCGGCGCTTACGGGTCGGTGTTTCCTGTACTTCGCCTATTCCGCCCAAATCACAGGTCAAAAAGTCTGGGTCGCATCGAAGTTTGTTGGTAGCGATGGCGCGATCGATGGCTATTCAGGGGCTACGGCCCTGGGTCAATTGGCCACCGCAGATCTAACGAAATATCCCAATGCTGTCGATTCGCTCGCGCACATCATGACCACGGGTGGCGAGCGCAGTCTGAG
>JAYVHC010000180.1:0-2746 GCA_043771575.1 Planctomycetia bacterium | reverse complement strand
CCGCGCCCCCGCCGACGTCGTCGCCAAGGAACGCGAGAGCCTGGAAGAACTCCGCCAGCAATTGGCCAATGTTACGCAAGCCCTAGAACGGTTGAGAGCGGAACTTGAACGGCTGAAGAACAAAGAAAGTTAGCGGTTCCGCTCAATCTCCTCTGTGATCTCTGTGACTCTGTGTTTCCATAAATCCGGTTGGACGAGCAATGATTGGCGTTAACGTTTGCGGCTGGTGGGTTCCTATGGCTTTTTCATCTATTACTTTGGGAAAAATCTCGTAAGCAAGAAATCGATCGCCATCGCGGACTACGAAAACCGTTATTACCGCGATCGTTAGTCACTTGAAAGTCGATTAATTATTTGCCGCAACGATGCACGATGATGATGCCTGGGTTCTTTGCGACTCAGCGTGATCAATTCCGCGACTTACCACTTGAGGGTCTGAATCTGTTAGAACGATTCAGCAGCACTTGGGAATGCCCCCGAGCGAACTTCGGAGTTGAATTGCTGGACGGCGAATTGAATCTGTTCAGCTAAGTTTGCCATCGGTCGAACGAATTTTGGTACGCGGCCAATGGTTAATCCCAGAAGGTCATTGGTGACCAAGACTTGGCCGTCGCAGTGCGGACCAGCTCCGATGCCGATGGTAGGAACGGATACCATCTCGGTGATCTGTTTGGCCAAATCCTGCGGGACACATTCCATCAAGATACAGAATGCGCCGGCTTGCTGAGCAGACATCGCGTCTCGTTGCACTTTATCAGCATCGCGTTGCACTTTGTAACCGCCAAGTGCGTGGACGCTCTGGGGGCGTAACCCCACGTGTGCGATCACCGGAATTCCGGCGTTGACTAAGGCTTCAATCGTGTCGGCTTGCTCGGCACCTCCTTCGAGCTTTACGGCGTGGCAGCCGGTTTGCTTCATCACCCGAGCGGCAGCGACAAGAGTCTTGTTCACGCCCAATTGCCCGTGCGGAAAGGGGAGGTCGACGACCACCATTGCCCGCTTAGCCGCCCGCGCGACCATCGTCCCGTGGTAGATCATTTCGCGCAGTGTAACCGGAATGGTGGTGGAATGACCTTGGACCACCATGCCCAGGCTGTCACCGACCAGCAAGACATCCACTCCAGCCAGTTCGAGCAACGTGGCCATAGTGAAATCGTAGGCCGTTAACATACTGATCCGCTCGCCCGACTCTTTCATCTTCTTGAGAGTACTAATGGTCACCGGACGTAGGGCTGGAGACATGAATGCAATCCTTGAGGGTATTTTCGCCGCCGCAAAATAGTAAACTCGGTCAACTTGCTGTTCGGGAGCGAAAGATCTTTGGGTATAATTGTGAACTGTACTCGCTCGTAGTGGTAGGGTCAGCATCGTCACCTGGAATGAATTGGTTAACCATATGGCACGTTCAGCACAAGTTTCGTTCTGGCTTGCGACATTGGCTGCTGTGCTGCAAAGCTTGAACGCCACTGCCCAAGATGCTGGAAAATCCGTGGGCGGACTACAGATCGCCCAAGTCAGCGGTACCATGCAGGCCATGCAGCTCAACCAAATCAAGATCGTCGCTGAAGACAAGAAAGAGTATTTTGCGGTCGTTTCTGAGCAAACGGCGCTGCAATACAACGGTACCGCAACTTCTGATTTTTTGACGCCAGGCCTGCTCGTGCGGTTTTCGGCTGAGTTAAACCAAAGTGGTCAGGTCCAAGCGCCGGTGAAAGAGCTGGAGGTTTTCACGATCAGCCAACGGCGCCGAATGTCGCCAGAACAAACCCGTGAGCAAACGGCTGGCGTCTATCAGGTTGGCGGTGAAATTGGCAATGCAAAGAAACCTGGTGATAAGACTAAGGATAAAGCACCAGCAAAAACAACTGCGGCTTCTGCAAAAGGTGTACAAATGTATCGCGTTGTGGGCCAAATCGCGGGCGTAAAAGCAAGCAAAGTATTGGTCCAGGCGGGTGGTGTTCAAGTCCCATTGGACCTCGATCCGAAGGCCGTGATTAAAGTAACTTCTCACGACGCCGGGTTCTGTCAGAAGGGCGACCAAGTTAAGGTCTCTGGATTGCGAACGGCTGGCCAAGAGCAATTCATTCAATCCGAATCGCTTGATATTGTGGGTGCCAAACCGCTCGGACCTGCCGAAGGGAAGACCGCCAAGAACTCCAAGTCTACCAAGGGTCAAAAAAACAAAGTAGCCAAGATCGGTGCCGAAAAAGATGACGCGGTAGCCGCTGACAAAAAAACGGATCCCAAAAAAACGACGCCTAAAAAGTAACGATGCGCACGTTTGTTCACTCTCATACAAAGTTGTTGCAGGGGCGAAAGTGACCAACTCGATCGCATCACTTTGGCTTCGATTGGCTTGGCAATCAACCAGTTCGATGTTGTGTCCTTCCGAATGTGTATGGTGTGAACGTCCAACGAATCCTGACGAGCACCTCTGCGTAGACTGTCTGCCGCTGTTCATTAGCGATTATTGCCGATGTAAACGCTGCGCTTCGCCTTTGCCCCCCGTCGTTCCCAATGAAACCTGTTCGCGATGCGAAACGGCCAAATGGCGATTCCATGCGGTAGTCACCTTGGGTCCTTACCGCGGTCGGCTGCGCGAAGCGGTGATCTTGATGAAGAAGAAACCCTTCGAACTCTTGCGTCGTGCCGTCGGGGAACTGATCGCCGAGGAACTTCAAAAGCAGTTTGCGAATTCTTCGCCACTATTGATCTCGGTGCCGAATCATTGGACGCGGACTTGGTT
>JAYVHC010000179.1:0-3898 GCA_043771575.1 Planctomycetia bacterium | reverse complement strand
ATGATTGTTGTGCCAGCCTTCACCAACGCTCAGCAACGCGACCAACCAATTGTTGCGACTGCCTTCATTAGTTTCGTAGTTTCGATAACCGAACATATGGCTAAGCGAATTTACGGACCAAGTGATATGCCAAACGCAAATTATTCGTAGGATCGCACCCCACACAACTAGACTCGCCCCTAATTGGGTTGCGGCAGCGAGGTTGCCGCCGAAGCCAATCAAACTGATCAAGCATCCGATTCCAAAGTAAACCGGAACTTGGCCAAAGATATAGACGAACTGCAAATAAGGATTGGTCTCGAGCCGCATGTAGAACGGATCTCGCAGCAAATCCTTGGCAAATTTTTCCAAACCCGCGATGCTATAAGTTTGGCGATTGATGTACATCAGCCAACCCATGTGTGACCACAAAAAGTTCACCTTGGGGCTATGAGGATCAGGAATCTCGTCAGAATGAACGTGATGCATGCGATGCACCGATACCCAACGGGCCGGTGTATCTTCCATGCAGCAGATACCGACGATGGCAATCATGTGCTCCATCCACTTCGGCGTCTTGAAACTGCGGTGGGTCAGCAGTCGGTGGTAGCCAATCGTGATTCCTTGGCCGAATACGTGTATGCCCACCAGCAGAAACACGACGCCCGTCCAGCTGAAAAAATAGGGCAGCAGTGCCAAGAATCCGAGCAAGTGGACCAAGACGATCGTGATCGAGTAAGTCCAGTTCAAACGAAATGGGATTACAGGTGGTGGAACTGGGTTACTCATACAGTTTCGAAAGCCTTTTGCAAGTTTTGGCAGGTTCCTAAGCGGCCGGCCAGTTGGACCGATTGTCCCATGAGTTGGAAAAATTGGAAAGAGACGAATTGCGTCAGCGAACTACCTACTTTGTCCGCTGCATTTTCTTAGTGCGGTCGGGAGAACGAGGCGAGCGAGGGTATTGAACACGATTGAAAATCGCCGTGTGCCGCAAGCGGGCGAGACGCCCGCGCTCCGAAAAGAAGCGACAAGTCTCAGTTTAATAAGCCGGTAACTGCTCTAGTTTCACACGTTGGTACGCGAATACCGTTTTTAGGAGCGCGGGCGTCTCGCCCGCTGAACCTACTAGTTGACCCGACGTGCCACCCGCGCCACCCTCCCGTTTTGCCTGCAAAACAGGGAAGTCTTCCTAATCCGAACCGAAGGAGCGGTCGGGAGAACGAGGCGAGCGAGGGTATTGAACACGATTAAAAATCGCCTTGTGCCGCAAGCGGGCGAGACGCCCGCACTCCGAAAAAAGCGACAAGTCTCAGTTTAATAACAACGACGTCTGCGCGATCCGACCGCAAATTCAACAGCTTCCCAAACGATTTCGAACAAGTTATTTTGATGTTTCCATTACACGACAACATTCCACCTCGGACCTTTCCGTGGGTCAACTATGGGCTGATTGCAGTCTGCGCATTGGTCTTCAGCATTCAGATTCTGGCTGGTCCGCAAGGCAATGACCTTGTGGAGCGCATTGTTGACAATCTCCGCGCGTACTGCCAGCATGAGCACATTCAACTTCGCGACACTTGAGCTAAAATAAATTATGACAACGGATCGAATTGGATTCATCGGTGGCGGCCAGATGGCAAAGGCGCTAGCGGGTGGAGCCGTGCGCGCGGGGCTGGTCAAACCAGAACAACTGTTGATCGCGGAACCCAATCCGCAGCAGAAAGCACTGATTACCTCGGCGTTGGGCAGGGTGCAGCTTTGTGATCATGGCCATGAGGTGCTGGCCGCCTGTGATCGCGTGGTGCTGGCTGTTAAGCCGCAAGTGCTACAGCAAATTGGTGGCGAGCTTGCTCGGCGGACTGAGCCTCGCCATTTGTTGGTTTCCATCGCTGCGGGCATTTCACTGGTGCAATTGCAGCAGCTTCTCAGTACGAATCGAATCGTGCGAGTCATGCCCAACACGCCCAGTCAGGTCGGCGCGGGTGCGGCGGGCATCGCGGCGGATGGCAATGTGACTGAAAGCGATTTGGCTTGGGTTGAGCAATTGATGAATTCTGTGGGTACGACCGTGCGAGTTCCCGATCATCTGCTGCATGCGGTCACGGGCGTATCGGGCTCCGGTCCGGCGTACATCTATCTAGTCATCGAAGCGCTGAGCGATGGCGGCGTCGCGCAAGGCCTGCCACGCGATTTGGCGACCAAATTGGCGGCGCAAACGGTGCTTGGAGCTGCCAAGATGGTGCTGGACACCGGTTTGCATCCTGGCCAGTTGAAAGATCAAGTCACCAGTCCAGGTGGCACCACCATAGCCGCCCTCCGTCACCTTGAACGGGCGGGTTTGCGAAGCGCATTGATTGAAGCGGTCGCCAAAGCCGCCGAGCGCAGCCAAGAACTAGGCAGCTGAGGTGGTCGCGACAAGAGAACCAGCGATGACTGTTCCGCAGCGACTGTGAAAATCTATGTGCTGCATGATCCAATCGTGGCTAGCGCAAGTCGCAGGACCAAGCATCAAGTAGCACGCATCACACAACCGTCCGATAATGCGACTGGGTGTCAAATGCATTGGGCCGAGATCGATCGCAACCAAGCGATGACGTAGTTTCCATTGTGGCAACCAGTGTGGAATCTGCTCCAGCGCCCTGGGAGCAGATTTACTTGGCGGCATGGGTAAGCTGATTTCGTACCAGGGTCCCAGCGGTGATTTGATTGCCACGGGTGCTGTAGTTCGCGTTGCGGTCGCGTGGCTTTCGTGTGCTGTGCTGTCAAGCCGCAACAGCAAAGTGCTGGCTCCAGTTAGCTGTCCCAGTTCCTCGGCGGCGCTCTTCACCAAGCGTTCAATCAAACGTCGATCATTTGGAAATCGGCTACCGCTCATCAAGCCAATCGAGTAGGTCGAAGCTCTCTGGGCTGCAGCGGCAACTGTACCGCCCCATCTAATTTCATTCAGCTCGCCGTTCATCCAGTTATCCTTTCAAATGGTTGCATCGAATTCTCTGTGTTCCACTTGAATACGAACACTAATGGCGCAGCTTGGCGAACAGTTGACTGTAAGTAGCCGCTTTGATCACAGGTGCGGCGAGTTGCTCTGTAGTCATGCGATTGCTGACAGGTAATTCCTCTTCAATGATCAGCAGGTCGCGATCATCATCTAGCGACAGGTTGCGGCGAATGTCGTCATCCATTGCGGTCGTCTCTGACGTGTGCAAAGTGTAGATCGTTTCCCGCTCGTCGTCGTTTGATCGCAACTCTCGAAGTTGTTTCGATGGCGCCGCACCACGTTGGTAGTCGATCGCAATCTGCTCGACGCTAAAAGGTTCGATTGCAAACGCTGAGAAATTCAACTGTGAAACGAGATCTTCGATTTCCATGTGCAAGGCAATCTCGCGATCCGCTTCGGTGGCTGCTACGTCAACTGTCCAACTGGCCGCCAGGCTGTCGATGTTAGATTCTTCATTCGTGGGTATGGCGTGCCGCTTCGCCTGCTCCGCGTCTTCGTAGGGCCGAGTATCTTCCAGTTCAGCCCGTTGGCTCTCCATCGCCGCTAACTGTTCTTCCGCAGCAGCTTGTCTTGCAACTAACGGTAACGCAGCAGCTACATCGACCGACCGGGGTTCGAAAATACGCCGGACTTTGATTGCGCTACCCTTGTTTACGATGGAAATTTCTTCGTCGAAATCCTCACCGAATAGGTTGTTTTGACTGGCATTTTTCGCCAGCTCTTTGGCAAGCGTAGATTCTCGGTGAACTTCGCGAATGGGTGGATCATTCTCCCAAATGCTGTGTGCGTCATGCTCGGCTGACAGATCTTCGGCCGAATCATTGATGACTAAGTTGTCCGCATCGGAAGGATAGTAGTCAAAGAAATCCGCTGCCACCTGGCTGGTCGCGGACTCCATCGATTCAGCCATGGGAGCGGTAG
>JAYVHC010000178.1:0-2849 GCA_043771575.1 Planctomycetia bacterium | reverse complement strand
AAAGCTCGGCAGGAGCCTCGCTCTCCCGACCGGTGTTTTCATTAGTCGATACGCCAATAAAGATGTTTAGAGCGGTGGGCAGAGCCTCCAAGACAGCTCATTCCCAGGCAGGAGCCGGCAGGAGCCTGGGAACGAGCGTGTTCGAGGTGGCGATCGGCAAGAAGTGTCGGAATTAGACTTGCCGGTAACCTCGACAGTTTTCGCGATCGTTGAATTGTATTGGATACACTGTATTTGCGCAATATTCACCTGCTTCGTTTGCACTGGCAAAGCAAAGCCAGTGGCACACAAGATATAGGTCGAATGTACACTCTTTTGGATGATCCACTATTTAGAATGATTCGCTTTCAATGGCCGAGGCGACATGATCGGCGATGCGTTTGCCACCTGGAGCGATCTGCGTTACGCTGACTTTGCTTCGTTTTAGCTCATCGATCTGGGCGGCCATACGCTGAAGTAGGTTGGCAATTTCATTTCCAGCCGCTTCGCCGACTTGAACCGTAAGCGCTTTGCGGGCACTGTAGCTGAGTCCGAAATTATTGTTGTTATTCATGGTAGCCTCATTGTTTTGGGTCGAGAATCTTTCAGATTATAATTAGCGATCGCTACTCAACGGTCACACTTTTTGCCAAATTTCGTGGCTTATCGACGTCGCAACCCCTCAGAAGTGCGATCTCATAGGCGAGCAACTGAAGTGGGATTGCCGTCACAACGGGTTGAAGGAAATCATCAATTTGCGGGATCATGATCAAGTCATCGGCCAATTTGGCGACCGCCGGATCGTGGTGATCGACGATGGCAATGACGGGTCCACCGCGAGCCTTAACTTCCTGAAGGTTGCTGAGAACTTTGTCATAAACGGCCCCTTGAGGAACAATAAACACCGATGGAGTGTGTGCGTCGACCAGCGCTATGGGACCATGCTTCATTTCAGCTGCTGGATAGCCTTCGGCATGGATATAGCTGATTTCCTTGAGCTTAAGTGCACCTTCGAGCGCCGTGGGAAAGTTGTAATTGCGTCCGAGGTAGAGGAAATTGGTCGCGTCGACATATTTCGCCGCGACTTCTTTTACTTTGTCATGACAATTGAGTGCCTTCTCGACGAGATCGGGAAGTTGCTCGAGTTGACTGATGATGCGCTGTCCCGCTTCGAAACTTAAGTGACGTAAGCGCCCGAAGTAAAGCGCCAGCATGCTCAGGACCGTCAACTGCGACGTGAACGCCTTGGTCGATGCGACGCCGATCTCAGGTCCAGCGTGCAAATAGATGCCACCGTCAGCCTCTTGAGCGATACTACTGCCAATGACGTTACAAATCGCCAGCGTATGATGCCCCTTGCGTTTCATTTCGCGGATCGCTGCGAGCGTGTCGGCTGTTTCACCGCTTTGCGTCATACCAAAGATAATTGTGTCAGGTTCAACTGGCGGGTTGCGATAACGCAATTCGCTCGCATACTCGACTTCGACTGGGATGCGAGCTAATTCCTCAAGCAGGTATTCGCCCACGAGCGCTGAGTGCCAACTGGTACCGCAACCGGTCAGGATGATACGCTGCGTACTACGTAGCTGTTGCGGCGTTAGGTTCAAGCCACCGAACTTGGCGGTTGCGTTGTCCTTGTCGAGTCGACCGCGAAGCGCGTTCTTAATCGACTGAGGTTGCTCGTAGATCTCCTTGAGCATGTAATGTGCATAGCCTTCGAGCGCCACATCCAACGATTGAGTTGAGAGTGTACGGATGTCTGGTCGAATGCGTCCTTGATCGCGATGCACGACTTGAATGTTATCCGGCCGCAGCACCGCGATTTGGTGATCTGCCAAATAAATGATGCGTTCTGTGAAGCCGACCAGCGGCGATGTATCGCTGGCAAGAAACTGTTCGTTCTTGCCCACTCCAATCACCAGTGGACTGCCGCAACGCGCCGCGATCAACATATCGGGTTGATCGCGAAACATGATTGCTAGTCCGTAAGTGCCTCGCAGCATCGTCAATGTTTGCTGAACTGCATCGACGTAGCGCTGGATCGATGCCGGACCTACGCCTGCTTCAGGAGACAACTTCAAACATTCGGCAATCAGATGAGCGACCACCTCGCTATCGGTTTGTGAAACAAATCGATAGCCCTTCTCGATCAACGTTTGCTTGAGCGAATCGTAGTTCTCGATCACTCCGTTATGAGCGATGGTGACGATTCCGTTTCCGCCGCTGTGGGGATGCGCATTCTCTTCGGTGGCGGGCCCGTGTGTCGCCCAACGCGTGTGGCCGATTCCCAACGGAGCCACCATCGCCCGCTGCGACATGGCGCTATCGAGCAAATCGACACGGCCAGCAACTTTCGTGATGCGGAAAGTATCGTTGTCACGCAAGGTGGCAATCCCAGCACTGTCATATCCGCGGTACTCCAAGCGTCGCAAACCAGCGATTAGATAGGGACACGCGTCCTTGGTGCCAACATAACCGACAATTCCACACATTCCCAGTTTCCTATAACAGAGTGAACTCGCTGCGTATGGCAATAAGCGTCTTCCACCAACAAAACCCGCAGATTGGTGGGGTGTCGATTCAGCGAAAAATGTGCCAAAACAACGATCTATGCAAAACCTGGAAGTTTTCCCCTGCGGCGATCATTCGTTTTTTGCGTAGCAAAAAGCCCTTTTCGCGCTTCCAGTACCGATACATTATCTAAACATATGCCTGTTTTTAACGCAAGGAAGCCGATTCACCAACTTTGCAGGCTGTGTTTTGAAAGCCACGCAGATTTCGGATTAATGTTGCAAAAAATCAACATAGATACGTATTAAGGATGCAATTGCGGAACTCCCGCCTTTTTTCGATCGAACGAAAGTTGTTAC
>JAYVHC010000177.1:0-2692 GCA_043771575.1 Planctomycetia bacterium | reverse complement strand
GCAAGAAAGCCGACGATGGGCAAACAAATCGTCCGTCCGCCCAAGGCTCCCGCAGCGGTTCCCTCGCCAGCGGGCACGATCGAAGACGAAATGGGAGTGCCCATTCCCGGCGTAATCCTCGCTCCGGAAGCTTGGGCGAGCACAGCGATCAAACGTTTGCCTGACGGCGAGTTGAATTTCGTTGAAATCTTTGGACGCATCGCGCCACTAGCCATCGATATTGGCTGTGGCAATGGTCGCTTTGTACTTTCGTCTGCTGTTCGGCGGCCTGATTGGGATCACATGGCGATCGATATCTTGCCAATGGTGATTCGTTACGCGACGCGACGCGCCAATCAACGCGGTTTGAGTAACTGTCGCTTTGCGGCATGCGATGGTTCGCGTTTGTTGTCGCAACATTGTGGACCGGCGTCGATTGATGAGATTCATATTTATCACCCGCAACCCTATTCGGATTCGGAGACTCAACATCGTCGCATGTTGACTCCCGAATTCATGGCGCTCGTACATCGTGTCCTACGGCCGCATGGGAAATTGTTTCTGCAAACAGATAATCCAGCTTATTGGGAGTATTTTAAGCAGTTGGTTGCGGCCACGATGGTCTGGCACGATCAACTTGAACCCTGGCCCGAAGATCCTCACGGTCGTTCACGCCGCGAATTGTTGGCCACCGAACAAGGTCTGAGTATCTACCGCGGCTGGGCCGAGCGACGCGATGATTTGGACGATGCCACTTTTGCCGAGCTGATCGCCAGCCTGCCGCAACCCACGTTTATTGTTGAAAACGCTTCCCACAAGTCGGCAAGCCAGGACCGCAATCGTGGGAACTGGCGTAGTGGACGGCGGCGGCGCTAGAACCTTCTTGGTAATGGATTCGAAAGAATCCGCAATTCTGAAAATCCAGGGTGCAACAGGCGCACCCGGCAGGCCCGGTGGGTCTCGAAGACTCGACCCAGCCTACGTTTTTCTCAAGGTCATTTTGGGCAGAAGTGACCCACAGTGGGTCACTTCTACTGGCTGCAATCGCGTACACTCACCAGCTAAAACAAATGTTTCAAACACAATTGCGACCAGACTTCGAACTTGCTGATATTGTTCTTCATCACATCGATCGCTTCAAAACCGCTATCCACCAAATCAGCTTCGCGCGCTCTTGCGGCCGGTGAGTTGAGCTTGAGCAGGTGCACGACTCCCAAATGCACTCGACCCACCGGCGAAGTGTCATCGTAAATGAAGCCAACCAGCTCTTCATCATAAGCCGCTTCGATAATGGTCTCTTCCGTCAATTCGCGCAACATGCCCGAACGATACAGGTCGTCGTTATCGGCGTCTTCGCGGGAGATATGCCCACCAATTCCGATGCTAAGTTTTGCATGCAGCCGCTTCTCGCCTTGCCCTTTGCCACGCGTGTACTGAAAAACTTTTTTCACACCCTCCACTTCGGCTTGAAGAATAGCGTAGGGAATCAATTGCTTGAACGTCGGATCTTCTTCAACTGTACTGCGAGGCCGAAACTCCATGAATTCGGGGTTCAGCAGAGCGTCGAGGTCGGGCTGATGAAACGGCCGAAAACCACTGAAATCACCCAGCAAGCTTAACCGAGCGGCTGGAATCACGAGCACATGTTCTTCAGTCAATTGCAATCATCCTAGTGCTGTGTCAAATTGGTAAACAGGGATCAGCCGGAGTGCGGTAGCACCCGGTTTAGATTACAAAAACCGGACGCCCACTGCTGTAAGCATCTTTATCGCACTTTGACCAACGAAAATACATGTCGGGTGAGCGAGGCTCCTGCCGAGCTTTTAGTGGGCAGTCGCTAGACTATCCCGGCTTGTGAACGTCCAGCGGCGGCCCGATAAAGCTCCGCTCCCGTTTTTCACATGGCAAAGATATTTACAGCGGTGGGGTCAGCCTCACTTTCAAACAGCGCGTATATGTAAGTTAGGATCTAGAGCACAACTATCGCAGGCAGAGTGAACATCGTACTATCCGCCGGCAATAGTGCCAATCCTACGCCGAATCGCAAAAAGTTGCGTGCTCCAGTGTTGCAAGAGGAACAAATTTCCGCACGATACTTAACGTTGGCTTTTTTGACCCGACCTGCGGAAGCTTGAAACGTTCCTATGGATAGTTACGCACTACTTGATTTTGGCGAGGGCCGAAAACTGGAACGCTTTGGGGAAGTTGTGCTGGACCGAGTTTCACCAGCGGCGATTGGGGCGACTCGAGCCGAAATCGGTTGGAGCGCCGCAAACTTGCGGCTCGATGATCGCGGCGAAGTGCTGAGCGGCGAAGCGATAGGCGCTCACTGGTTTGTTGAACTCGCCGGCATGCGTTTCAAGTTGCGAGTCACTCCTTTTGGTCACGTGGGGGTTTTTCCCGAGCAAGTTGCGAATTGGCACTGGCTTCAGTCTTTGCGTCACGAGTCGAGAGAAATTGCCTCCCCCCGGCAAGCCTTAAATCTGTTCGCGTACACCGGCGGTTCGACGATGGCACTTGCTCAGGCCGGTTTTCATGTCGTGCATGTCGACGCATCTGCACCTTCCGTCCGCTGGGCGCGTGAGAATGCAGCGAACAATAGCCTTGAAGAACAGCCGATTCGCTGGATTGTCGAAGACGCTCGCAAGTTCACCGCGCGCGAACTGAAGCGCGGTCGACGTTACGATCTCATCGTGCTCGACCCTCCCAGTTT
>JAYVHC010000176.1:0-5295 GCA_043771575.1 Planctomycetia bacterium | reverse complement strand
GCGAACAAAATCGAAAGCCAGTTCTAATTCGGGGTTCGTCGATTGCCCCATAGTTCTATCCAGGCTGAGCCAACGTTTACAATCGTGATCGTATCGCCAAGCTTTGTAACAGAAATCGTTGCAGTTGTCTAATTGTCATTGCATGTCATGGTGGGTTTCGTTCCTCAACCCACCCTACAAATGCTACAAATGCAGAGAACATGACCGAGAATGGCGATCGGTCGCAGCATCGTTGACGGCAAGTGTGCGTTATGGGTTTATTTGCTTTATAATGCGCGCGAGGCGATCGAAAACTCTAATAACATGAGATGCATGATGCGATGTAACTCGAGTATTTTGAGGGTATACACTTGGTGTGTTGTAGCCAGTTTATTGCTGCCCAATGGCAGGGCATTATGCCAAGAACCCATCTTGCATTTCGTGGGTATCGCCGACACCGATGCGGCAGGCATTGGGAAGCATGTCAGTGCTGCGCTGTCGAAAGTTGCCAGCGCACTGCTCATGCGTTTGCCCGATTCCCGCCGACGAGAGCATCCAGCCTTGATCGGACCGGATTGCAACATTGAGAAGATTCATCAAACCTTTGAGAGCTTGACCGTTACTCCCGGAGACACAGTGGTCGTTTACTATGTTGGGCATGGGGGATACGATCCAAACTTCGGCACGCTGCTGTTGCCCACCCTGAATCCAGGCAAGGGTATGCCACTGCGGGCGATCGGTGAACAATTAGAGAAAAAGCAACCGACACGAATCATTTTCTTGATCGATTGTTGTCAGACTCCGGTCAACGGGCAGGAATCCTCCGTCCCTAGGACATTGGCCAAAGGAATAGCGATGGAGGTTCCTCCGCTGGAACAATCGCTGTTCTTTGAATCCGAACCGGGTACACTCGCACTCTTTGCAGCCGAACGCGGAGTCGCAGTGCCATGTGGCGTCCCTATGGAAAATGGCATTGCACCAGGGACGCTGTTTTCTGACGCTTTCAATGTCGCCATGCTAAAGGATTCACTGGGTGGAGTCGGCTGGATTGAATTTGGCAAACGCGTGAAGTCGCACGTGAATCAAAATTTTGCTAAGTTCCCGCGAGACGGTAAGGGCCGACTGATATTATCTCCGGGCAACCAACGCATACGCATTGAAAGTCAGAAAGTGTGGGCGCTGCATGTCAGCCCTGATCGCGAATCGAAGACTCTCATCAGTCCTTGAGTCGTCGATGAAAATGTTATTAATCCACAAGGCTCGGGCCGACAATTAAATCCACTCAATCTCGCAGGAGCTATCCATGTTTCGATGGACTCAACGTCATCTGTCGCTGGAAGTCTGGTTTGCTCTGGGCGGATTGCTCCTCGGTTTGGCCTTGCTGTCCTATCGTTATGGATTGCCGAATTCGGCTAGCGGCGTGACCAATGTTGATAGTACTGCAACGGCTTCGCGAGGCCCGGCTTCGCCAACTGCTTCGTCGGGTGCCGGGAGCGATGATGTATCGGTAACCCTGGGAACTGCGATCTCGGTCAGTGATGTCGCGTCGCCCAAGCTGGAATTTCCGGAAGGTGATCCACTGCTGCCGCCAACTTCGCCGGAAGCCGATGCCGTCTTAGCGCTCAAGTACTATCTACTTTCAGATGCCGAGGCGGAGGCCAAGCAACTTTTCGATGCGATTCCCAGGGAGCACCGTGATCTGATACTGCGGTCGGCGTTATATGCAATCTGGGATCGATCCGATCAAGACTCCAGCAAGGGCGACTGGTTCCGTGGGGATACCAACGACCCATTTACGTCCAGGAACTCGGCTCAGGGCGCTGGCTACGATCCGGTAACCAACACGGACAATATCGATGGCACTCCGTCGGATGTAAGGGTGGCCTACCGATGCAAGCTGGCACTTGCACGAATCAAGTTCGTTCACGAGTTGCTCAAGCAAGTGGAGCCAAAAACCCAAGCTTATTGGGCACCCTATCTGGTGATTAAGTTGCGTAGGATGGCATCGCCAGAAACAGCGCTACTTATCACAGAACTGGTAACAGTTGGTAATCAGGCGATCGCCACCAGCCTGAAATCGATCAAAGCGGAGGGTTATGCGCCCAATCTTGGGAAATTCGTCTCTCGTTTCGGTAATGCGATTTTTCCCTTAGTTTTGTCAGCCCTGGGCTTCATCTTGGCGAAGATTTCTCAATCGACTCTTAGCTCCGTCGATCGGTGGGTGGGAGCCCGCCTGTCGAAAACAGCGGCGATCACCTCAACGGACGCTCCACCCGCGCCCAAGACTTGATTCCACTGTGGTTAGTCCATTTAGAGCGTGTTTACCTGTTCGAACGTGCTCAGCATCGCATTAGCCCTTGTGATCATGGGGGATTTTCGGGATACTGTTCGGCTTCAACGCATCCGAAAATTGGCTCAACCCACCCGTTCTAGTGGAGCGGTTGTTTAGGGATTGGGCCCGTCGCAAGTCGGCGAAAGGGAAGCTGAAACAACTGTAGATCCTGTTTTTTGCTGGAGTTTCGTTAGGTTATGGCACACTATACTGGCCCAAAGGCCCGCGTTAATCGTCGTTTGAGCGTAATGGTTTATGAAAGCGCTGGAGCTGTCCGTGCGATGGAACGTCGCGAGACACCGCCTGGGATGCACCCCCGCGGTCGCCGCACAAGTAACTACGGTACCGCTCTTTCCGAAAAGCAAAAGATCAAGCACTACTACGGACTCGGCGAACGCCAATTGCGACGCTACTTCGATTCGGCGTCGCGCGGTAAGGGAAATACCGGTGCGGATCTGTTGATTATGTGCGAACGCCGCTTGGATAATGTGGTCCGTCGCGCTGGCTTTACAAAGACCCGTCCCCAAGCCCGCCAAGGGATCGTTCACGGTCATTTCCGCGTCAACGGTATTAAGGTTACCAAGCCCAGCTATCAATTGCGGGCTGGCGACGTGGTCGAGCTTCGAGGCCGCGAAAACCTGAAAAATCTTTATCGCGGTGTGATCGCCAACAATTCGCCTCAACCGCTCGATTGGCTGGCACTCGATTCGGAAGGCCTCAAGCTGACCGTGCGGAGCTTGCCCACCGCCAACGATATTAGCTTGCCAGTAAACGCCAACATCGTGGTCGAATTTCTGTCGCGATAATCTACGATGGGTGGACTTGGTACCTATTCTTTTGAACAGTGATAGGTGCGACGCTCCGTCGTAGCACTATTAAGTAGGTGCGACGCTCCGACGGCGCACAAGGCGTAGGTGCGACGCTCCGTCGTCGCACTGATTTCTGCTGCGTGCACGTTACCGTCATGAAGATCACGACGGCGCAAACCACGACGGCGGAGCGCCACAGGCACACTGTTTTTTGCAAGTCAAATTACTGGTAGAAACTGATGCACAGCGAATTAGTCGTTCTTGGTGGCGGTCCAGGTGGCTACGCGGCAGCTTTTTTGGCTGCCGACGAAGGCATGGAAGTAACTCTCGTCGAAGCCGAATCGAAACTGGGCGGCACCTGTTTGCTGCGCGGTTGCATTCCATCGAAAGCGCTACTACATGTCGCGCGGGTGATTTCGGAAGTCGACGAGTTGCGGGCCGATTGGGGCGTCAGCTACGAACAACCTAAAATTGACATCGACAAAGTCCGGGCTCGCAAAGAAAAGGTAATTGCGACGCTCAGCGGTGGACTCGGCCAACTCGCCAAACGTCGCAACGTCCGCGTCATTCAAGCCAAAGGTGTTTTCGAGAACAGCACGACGCTGCGGCTTGAAGGCGACCATGATTCGATCCCCTCGGATCGCCTGTTGACTTTCGGTCATTGTGTGCTCGCGACAGGCAGTGTGCCCGCGATGCCACCCAGTTTCATGATTGGCAGCGACCGCGTCATGGACTCGACCGGCGCGCTCAACTTGGTTGACATCCCCGAATCGCTGCTCATCGTCGGCGGCGGTTATATCGGCTTGGAAATGGGTTCGGTCTACGCCAACCTCGGATCCAAAGTAACCGTGGTCGAATTACTCGACGGGTTGCTCATGGCTGCTGACCGCGATCTGGTCAAGCCGCTTCAAAAGCGTCTGGAGCATTTGTTCGACAAACGCATTTATCTGAACACTAAAGTCGGCTCGATGGCCGAAGTCGACAATCAAATCGAAGTCACGTTCGAGGGTCCCGGCAAATACGGTCACGAGCGCTTTGATCGAGTGCTGGTGAGCGTCGGTCGCCGCCCGGTCAGCCGCGGCATCGGATTGGAAAATACCCAAGTTGAACTCACCAAGAGCGGCTTTGCTGTGATCGATTCGCAGCAACGGACTGCTGATCCGCACATCTTGGCGATTGGCGATGTCGCTGGCGAACCGATGCTCGCGCACAAAGCTTCGCACGAAGCCAAAGTTGCCATCGAAGTGCTGCTCGGCGAACCTGCAACATTTGACAAAGCTGCCATCCCAGCTGTCGTCTTCACCGATCCTGAAATCGCGTGGGCTGGCCTGACTGAAGAAGAAGCCAAAAGGTCGGGTCGCGTCGTCGATGTCGAAGTCTACCCCTGGGCCGCCAGCGGTCGTGCTCAAGCTCTGGGCCGCACCGAAGGACTTACCAAATGGCTGGTCGATCCGGAAACGCATCGTGTCCTTGGCTGTGGTATCGTCGGAGCAGGGGCCGGAGAGTTGATCGCCGAAGCGGTGCTAGCGATCGAAATGGGCTGCGAAGTCCGCGACTTAACTGAGGCTATCCATCCACATCCAACGCTTAGTGAAACACTCATGAACGCCGGCGAAGTTCACTTTGGGACAGCTACGGAAATCTACAAACCGAAGCGGCATTAGAGTAGGGTAAGCTTCCAGCTTACCATGATCTGTAGTAGCAATTCTGCTATAATAGTGCTAGTCCTAACCATTCTTAAAGAGGCTGCCTTCATGAGTTTGAATGCTGCAGTTGCTGCAAAGTTCTCGGACATCTTGATGGACCTGGGGAACATCCCCGCCAACCGCGTGCGCTTGGATCCTAAACCCGGTACAGCCACCGTTGACGATCTGCTGCGTGTCAACAGCCAAGGTGGGATGTGCGAGTTGATCGATGGTGCGCTGGTGGAGAAAGCCATGGGGTGGCGAGAATCTTTGATCGCAAGTTTGTTGTGTGAACTTCTCCGACAGTACTTGCGAGTTCACGACCTGGGACTGGTTTCAGGGCCGGATGGTTTTGTGAGAATCCTTCGAAGCCAGGTTCGCGGGCCTGACGTTGCATTTGTGTCCTGGGATCGATTGCCGGACGGCAAAGTACCCGAGGAGCGAGTGCCCGAGTTGGTTCCTGATCTGGCGATAGAAGTCTTGAGTGACG
>JAYVHC010000175.1:0-4914 GCA_043771575.1 Planctomycetia bacterium | reverse complement strand
TGGCAAGTTTCTGATTGACTTTAAGCATCTGCCGTTCGTTAGGATCCGGTGCAATGCTCACAAAGTACTCATCGTCGATTCCCATGATGGCTTTGACCTCTTCCGCTTTTTCCGCGGGCGCGTCCAGCAACGCGGCCAATGCGTAATCCGTATCGTCAAGAAATCGCGACTCGAACAACGCAAAGAGATCGTGCCACATTTCCGAATCCGATTCATCTTCGTACGGCAACATGGAAAGTGTATCTGGATCTTCTTCATCCTTAAATGCACCTAACAATGCGCGACGACATTCCAGCAACGGATAGTCTTCATCGTCGGAGTCGTCGCGCATGTCGAGTTCTACGACCAACTGTTGCCAAAAGGACTGGAGCAGTGCGGCGATGGTCCCTTCGTTAACTGCATTCAGTTGGGGTGCGGGCACGTTGGGAAATGTCAGCGCTTCGCATGTATTTGCGAGCATCGCCAGTTTCTGGGACGCAGTAAGTCGATCAAATACTTGGACTCCCGTAGTCGCAAAGTCGGATTGGCCGAATATATCTTCTTCGATAGAATCACGCAGCGATGCCAACCCGATTCGCAGACAATCCCATTCCGCTTTCGTTAAAATTCGTTCGTCATCGCTTAGCATCCACATCGTTTCGCTCTTGTCCCAAAAAATCATTTTTTCACCGTTTGACGGCAACACTATTCGCAACAACATTCTGTTCTCGAAACGCGATAAATGCAACTTGGCAGCGTCCGGTTGGCATCCATTAACCAGACGCTAACGCGTTCCGGCTGAGTTTCCCGGCTTATTTGCCGGATCGCCAAAGTTTCACTAACCGTTCGTTCCAATTCATCGGCGGCAAGCGTCCGGAATCGATGACTTTGCGTTCTTCTTCGAGATCGCTGCGAATGTGACTAGGCGCGGCAAGTAAAGCCAAAGCGATCTCACGGCGAGCGAAACTCTCGTCACCTGCGATCGCGTGAACAATCGCGAGCGCTTCGTGATAATGCCAATCCTCCGGTGATGAATACAGCTGACCGGCGCGGAGGATCTTTAAACCGTCTTTGGCTTTCCGCGGCGAGGTCATTGCCGTCGCCAGTCCTTCAATGATCACTGCTTCAATACTCTTGTCGTCGATCACACGCAGCTTTGCCGCTTGCGTTTTCGCATCTTCAAATTCACCGTTGGCTAAAAACAACCAGCCTCGAATCAGATAGGGCTCGCCAGCAGCCTGCGTAGGAGCCAATCTGGTCAGCGGCGCAAGTCGTTCATGAGCTTTCTTCAAATCGCCGCCCACAAATTCGATCTGTGCGCTTACGGTTTCGTGAATCGACTTCATCAATCCGAAATTCGAGTCGAATTTTTCCAGAACTCGGCTGCATTCATCGAAGCGACCTTCGGTGCGTAGGGATTCGACACTTCTCGCCGATCGCCACTTCGAACACGCTCGTTCCACAGGCTCCTGCCTGGGAATGAGCTGTCTTGGAGGCTCTGCCTCCCGAAGACGTCGATCAAACTACAATTCGGCAGGCAGAGCCTGCAATTCATTGGGTACCCAGGCGGAGCCTGGGAACCAGATGGTGGTGTTCGGCGAGAAATGTCCATTTTTTCCCTTTTTCCAGGCGGCGTGACTTGCTTGTCCGACTAGTTACGCTGGCATCTAGGACAGTAGAAAGTGGATCGCTGAGCTTGAACAATGCGCCGAATCCCCGAAGACTTGCATTGGCTACAGGGCTCTCCGGCTTTGTCGTAGACTCGGTGCATATTTTGGTAGCCACCGGGGTCGTTGATAGCGTTGCGATAGGTACCGTCCGAAAGCGTTGAGCCTTCGAGGGTGATCGCGAGCTGTAGAATTTCGAGCATCACTTGATGGAGGGTGCGAAGCCGCAAAGAGCTGATTTTCGCGGCGGGTTTCTGGGGGTTAATCTTAGCTTTGAAGAGCATTTCCGATGCATACAAGTTGCCCACGCCAGCCAGTAGTTTTTGATCGAGCAGCGCGACTTTGATCGGGCGGCGGGTGGCTCGAAGGCAATGGATAAAATCTTCGGCAGTGATCTGCAAAGCGTCCGGTCCAAGTCGCCCCTCGACGATTCTCGCATGCAGTTCAGCCGTTGGCATCAGCTCGACCGTACCCAAGCCTCGGCGGTCCCAAAATTGCAGTCGAAGCTTGCCGCTGAAATCGATTTGCAAACGCACGTGATCAGGGTCAGGTGGGGCTTCGATCGCTACGAGGCCAGTCATCTTGGGTTGGAGAATCAGCGAATCGTCTTGGGTTTGAATGACGACGCGCTTACCGAGCCGCGTGATGGCTTTGACTTTGCAACCCGCCAGGCGGGCATTGATTTCAGCGACTGCAGGGCGGATTTGAATCGGGCGATAGTCGCATGGCGGTTGGCTGACCGCGCGAATGAGTTTGCCGATTGTCGGATAGATGCCGCGGCACATCGTTTCAACTTCGGGCAACTCAGGCATTCTTTACGCCTCGCAGACAAAATCAGTTCGTATAATCACCGCAGATTCCGAGTCCTCGGCCGAGTTGATTTTCGCATAATAGTTTAGCGAAGGCGAACATCCAAGTCGTCAGTCGCGGAACGGTGCCGACACAGGCTGTCAGTTCGGCGCGCACGACATCCACATTGGCCTGGCCTCGCAATACATTTTGTTCACGATAGATGACGGTCCAAACACAAGCCCAAGTGCGACGAAACCACGGCGCGTAATCCTTGGCATCGGACGAAAGAATCTGTTTGTGGAGCGTTGCAAGTCGCTTGACACAGCCAATCCACGGTGCCGCCCCGTTAACGTTGGTGCAATTCGGAGCATTCTTTGGCACTAACGCTTCGTGGGCGTTGGCAATGGTCCAAATAAGTGACTCGTCAAAGTCTGATAAGTCAGGTCTCTCGGTCGAAAAGGGTTCTTCGTAGCGCAGCACAACCCAATCCGCTTGATCAAATCGAATCGACCAACCGGTCAAATCCCACGCGGCTTTGCAAGGCAGCTCGAGATTCAAACCCGAAGGCATGCCTGCGGTGCTCAGCGGACGCTGCAGCCGCACAGCTTCCTTGCGCACAAGACTCAACCAATCCGCACTTGCGACTTCAGCCACCAGCGAAACTTCGCAAGGCACAATTCCAATACTTTGGGTCCATGAATCGAAATCCGCGATCGGCTCGACCGACTTGTGTTGGTAAACGAACGGATCGTCACGATCGAAAATCCAATTCGGTTGTTGTATTGGGACAATTTCGAGCATACGCTTGAGACCTTCAGCGGTGGCAAAGTCCCAGAGTTTCTGTGCGGATTCCAACCGATTGGACTCGGTGTTCATCCGGCTCAAATCGTTGATCGTATCCAACAGCGGTTTGATCCGCTTGGCAGTCGGTTCATTTGCAACTTGAGTGAGAGATTGCAACCAATTCTGTGTGAATGCCTTGTCCGTGCTGCCGAAGTTCATAGCCGATTTCAAAAGTCGAATTGGAAACGCGCTGAATTCGCGTGCGGAAAGCGGCAGATGATAACAAAAGCTGCGGTTTTGCGAACGTAGGGCAAATGTAATTGAATGGCCAGGATCGGCGTTGATAGCAATCCGGCCAAGCGGGACTGAAAGGGGCAAAGTCAGTACGTTAGTGCCGCCATCACTTTACAATCAGCGAGGGCTTGTACAACTTGCGACCGAGGGTGGGGTGAAAAGCGGTCCAGACACTGTCGGAATTGCGGTCGGATTCGATCAGCTCCGTGGCGGCATTGACCTTGGCGTCCATATCGTCCAAATAATGAAGCACGATGGCTTCAATCGTCATCGGGACCTTGGGACTACCGTGATCGAGGAAGCCGTGATGACTAGCGATCATATGCTGCAAGCGCAAAATCAGTTGCGGGGGAATCGCTTGGCTAGTGGTGGTTGCGATACGGTTCGCGCGGACTTCTAATTCGACGACGCCCTGCACCAAGTGACCGAGCAACTGGCCAGCGTCGCTGTAAGTCAGTTCACCATCAAAACTCAGCTCGTCCAATTTGCCGAGGTCGTGCAGAAAGACACCAGCGAGTAGCAAGTCGCGATCGAGTTGCGGGTAATTCGGTGCGACGGCGTCTGCGATGCGCACTAGATCCAGCACGTGACGCAGCAGACCGCCTTCATAAGCGTGATGTGTCTTCACTCCCGCCGGAGCGCGGCGCAATTTGCCGATCAGCAGTTCGTCGGCAAAGTAGTCCGCCATCAGGCGCTGTAGATCTGGATGTGTGAGAGACGTCAGTCGTTCGCGGAGCTCGCCGAACCACTCGTCGATTTGACCAGGGTTGCTGGTAGCAAAGTCTTCGAGATTAACTTTGCCGGCGGGGACGACATGAAAATCTTGAACAATCAATTGCAGCAGTCCGTTGTGCAGCTGAGTGCCGCCGACGACTCGCAAAAAATCGCCCTTGGAAAACGATTCGTAAAGTGCTTGGCCAGCATTCCAGCGCAGTCCGCTAATCTGGCCCGTGCGGTCCATTAGTTGCAAAAGCAGATAGTCGGCACCCTGACGGTTCGCTCGAACTTGTTTATCGATGACGCGATAGATTTCGTCGACTTGATCGCGAGCCTGGAGTTCGGCGATGAACTGTCGTGGCATGGAGAGAATCCGAGGGTCGGTTTGAGGAACAAGAAATGCCTTGGCGGAAAACGATTTACAATTCACTGGCATGTGCGATGATTAAGACTAGATTGTAGCGAACGCTGGCGAAGCGAGTAGGACAAGCGTTCTGATCATTCCATCTCGAACTCAGCGTTTTCGCCGTTCCCGCACTTGCTTGATGAAATCCGAGCTCGACCGGAGTCGACCATTTACTTGTATCACCAGTCGACACAACCGGAGAAGCGAACATGGATATACAGGATTCACAGGATAATCGTCGATCCGACTTACAGTTTGTTGAAATCACGGAGAAAA
>JAYVHC010000174.1:0-3891 GCA_043771575.1 Planctomycetia bacterium | reverse complement strand
CGAAAATCTGAAGTCGGCAAGCAGATCGACGGAGTAAGCAACCAAAACGCGACTCCATTGTTCGAATTGTGCCCGACGGCGCTCGTGTTTGGAGTCTGGGACTCGACCGGTCCCAAAGGCGGACTCGGAGCCAAGTTTGCTCGTGCACTCGTTTCGGAAATCGTCGGTTTCGATGCGGTAAGTGGAGCCAAAACCGGTAGTAGAATCGATCCACTGGAAATTCGCGCGGGTGCCCAAATTGTGATCGAAAAGGATGGCTCGTGGCGCGTCGCAAAGGACAAAGACAAAAAAACGGTCTCGCCTAGCGAAAAGAACCATGGCAATATCCCGCCAACGATTGACAACAACGCTGGCGGGGTAACGATCAGCTATGCCGAACAAATGACCGTCATTTCATTGCCTGCGTTTCGTCGCTTGCGATTTCCAGTCAACGGCAAGTACAAGCCTGAATACGACGATGCGGCACGGGCTGTGTTAGTTGCTCTCGGTTTAGTCGCAGCGGCACTATCCACCGAAAGTGGTTTGGACCTTCGCAGTCGTTGCCTGCTTTGGCCTACTCACATTCCGAAGTGGGAATTGTTAGGCAAACCGGGTATGAAAGTGGAACTCTTCGAACTCGGTGCCGACGATGCAATCGCACTCTACAAGGAAGCGGTCGAGGCGGCAGTGAAAGCTGGATTGCCCTACCGAACGGAGCCCGTCAAGCTGAAGCCCAGCAAGGCCCTGACTGAGTTGCTTCAACGAAGTCAGGAAATTGCCGCTCAGACTACCGCGACGGAGGACGAATGATGTGGGCCATCAGCGTTAAATTCCTTCGCGGTGTTTGCGTTGCAACGGACACTGGACAATGGGATGAGGCCGAATGGCCGCCACATCCTGCTCGCCTTTTCATGGCAATGGCTGCTGCCTATTTCGAAACCCGATCTCCGATTGTTGGACAGTCGGCTGATGTACGGCGAGCCGCACTCGAATGGTTGGAGCAACAGCCAGCGCCGCGTGTTTTTGCATCTGAAGCGGAGACACGGACGCCCGTGACGGTTTATGTACCTGTCAACGACTCTACAAAGACGGACCAATTGTTTGCCAGCGCACGGAACCGGCAGCCGCGACATTTCCCTACTTCGGTTCCTCACCGTGACGAATTGCATTATGTTTTTGACGGGGAGTTACAGCCTGAAATTGCTTCGGGGCTTCAATCAGTAACCGAGGAAATTGTGCGGATCGGACATTCCAGTTCGTTAGCCCAAGTCTGGATTGAAACCAAGTTTCGATTGCCAAATGATCCAAGCGACGTTGACGCGCTCATCGAATGGAAACCGACCGTGGCTGGCCAACCAGCCTCCGACCAACTAAGAGTATTCACCAGCGGTATGTTGGATTCGCTGGAAGCAAACTTTAATCTCGACGCCATTGAAGAGTATACCAAGCTCGAAAATGCAATAAGCGAAAGGAAGGGAAAGGAGAAATCGAATTTGAGAGCGGAACTTTCAGTTCGCTATCCGCAGGGGATGCCGCCGAGTCTGCGACCTCCACCTGCCAACACTATTGGCTACAGTAAGCAGGCGTCCAGCTGGAACCTTCCAGATCTGACTTGTTTCGACTCGGAGTTAATGATTCTTGTTTTCCATGACGCTCCGACTATTCCTCTTGAGTCAACCTTACAACTTGCGGGAGCAATTCGAAAGCGGATTCATGATGCGTACCCGAACCGCACCAGTCCGGAATGGCTGGGTGGGCATCAAGCCGATGGTTCGCCGTCAACGAAGCCGCACATGGCTATCGTACCCTTGCCTTTTATCGATCATAAACATGCCGACGGGCATGTGATGGGTTTGGCATTAGCGTTTCCTCGCGGAATTTCGAAACGCGAGCGAGCCATGACCTTAAGGCAACTTTTTGTGCGATCAGAAAATGTCGACGATTGGATGGTGGAATTGCACTTGCATGATTTTCGTCGGCTGACGGGAAACCGCGACCCGGAGTGCAACGTCACGCTCGTCCGTGAACAACGACTTAGCCCGCCACGCACATTAACAGCTGGTACATGGACGTCGGCCAGCACCGTTTGGGAAACCGTGACCCCGATCGCTCTGGATCGTTTTCCGAAACGCGACCGCGATACCGAGCGCGAGGCGTGGAACGAAGAGGTTGCTGAGACTATCGCCAACAGTTGCCGGAACATCGGATTACCAAGTCCGATCGCTATTGGTGTTCACTACAACTCGTTCATTACAGGCGTTCCAAGAGCCCGCCCTCAAGGTGGCGGCTTCCCGCCGATTCAGTCAAGGCAGGGCAAAGCCAGCAGGTTTCAGGTTCACGCACGGATCGAGTTCGACGTACCAGTTGTTGGTCCCGTGATTTTGGGCGCGGGCCGATTCGTAGGTTATGGTTTTTGCCGCCCGAACCTTCTTCGTTGCCGAGCAATTAGAACAGGTGACCGATGACCAATTTACAAGCAAAAGATTTTGACGAGTTCTTTCAGGCACTCTATCCGTTTGTCCCAATGTCGTGGCAAACCGAACTTGCTGCAGCGGCTTGCGTAGGCGAATGGCCGGATTGCGTAAGTGTGCCGACCGGTGCCGGGAAAACGTCGACGATTGATATCGCAGTATTTGCACTTGCCGTGCAAGCGAACCTGCCGCCAGAGAAACGCAATGCACCGATGCGCACGTTTCTAGTTGTCGATCGTCGAACGGTAGTGAGCGAAGCGTTTCACCGAGCCAGTCAGCTTCAAAAAAAGCTCGCCGAAGCCACCGATGGCGTTCTAAAACGAGTGGCCGATAAGTTGCGAAGCTATTCCGGAAGTACAAGTTCGAGCGAGCCGCTTTCGGTGGTTGAACTGCGGGGTGGTATATATCGAGACCCAAGTTGGTGCAATTCGTTAACGCAACCGATGATCGTCACCAGTACGGTCGATCAAGTCGGTTCGCGGTTGTTGTTTCGTGGTTACGGAGTGTCCAATTCATCTCGGCCGATTCAAGCGGCTGCCGTTGCACATGACAGTTTGCTGATACTCGACGAAGCACACATTTCACGGGCATTTTCTGAAACGCTCGCTTATGTCAAAGCCTACCAGCGGAAACCATGGGCTACGAATCCAATGCCATTGCCTCTACGAATCGTGGAAATGACCGCCACACCTTCGACCGGAAGCTCTGTGAAGAAACTCGAAATAACCCAAGCCGAACTCGACGATCCGAGCACGCATATCGGCCGGATCGTAAACACAAGCAAGATCGCCAAGTTGGAAATCGCGGAAAAAGCCAGCGGCAGCAAGGCACCCAAACAAATTGCCGCTGTGTTGGCTAAACAAGCGATGGAATCGGTGGGCATCGGCGTTGAATCACCAGATGGAACAACCGACAAGCCGCTCAAAGTTGTTGGTGTGTTGTGTAATATGGTTGCGACGGCGAAAGAGGTCGTTAGTCTGTTGCTCAAGAACAAGCTCGTTTCCAACGACGATGTCTATTTGATCATCGGTGCCATGCGCCCGATCGATCGCGATGTGCAAACTGACAAACTTCGCGACCTGATCTCAACCGGGACTGATCGTTCCGCCATTGATCAACCGATGTTTGTCGTTGCCACTCAGTGTATCGAAGTCGGAGCCGACTATGATTTTGACGTCCTGATTACGGAGGCCGCACCACTCGATGCGTTGGTGCAGCGATTCGGTCGCCTCAATCGCGGCGGTCGACCAATCAATTCGATTGCACAAATCGTGATGCGCGGCGATCTGATCAAAGCGGAAGCCGAACTCGACAATGACGATGAAGCATTCAAGTTTGCCGACCCGATCTATGGAAACGCAACCAGTCGAACTTGGAATTGGTTACAGGAAGTCGCTGTTGATGATGCCGTCGATTTTGGAATCGCGACGCTCAAGAAACG
>JAYVHC010000173.1:0-9776 GCA_043771575.1 Planctomycetia bacterium | reverse complement strand
TTGGTCAACGACATGCAAGCCTTGCCGTTGATGCGAAAATTCGGCGTGCCGGTGGTATTTGACGCTACCCATTCGGTACAGCAACCCGGCGGCTTGGGCGGCACGACAGGCGGCAATCGGGAAATGATCTGGCCCCTCGCTCGTGCAGCGGTGGCAGCAGGTGTGGATGCAGTTTTTCTGGAAACTCATCCAGATCCTGACAAGTCGCCCAGCGATGGACCGAACATGGTACCGTTGGCACGCGTAGAAGAGTTGCTCAATCAATTGCGTCAAATCGCTGAATTAGCGTCTGGCTGGTGATTTGCAGGACACCCTTCGTGACACTTGCTGAGAAAAAGAACTGGTAAATGCTACCCAAGATCGTTGGTTTCAAGTTTCGCGGTTGGTTATGTTGGGCAGTGTGCCTTGCACTCGCCGTTGGGCTATTCGTCGGCCAACCGGGATGTCGTAAATCGCAACGTAGCGATCGCGCGTCGGTAATCGATCAAGCGATTCAATCGAAGAAAACCAAGAGCGACAATTTACGCGATGCGCTCCGCTATTTAAAGCAGTTGACCCCTTTCAATCGAGAAAAGGTCACCAAGGAAGTTCTTGTGCAACTGAATACTTGGGTTGAAAATGTTCCCAAAGAGAGTTTTAACTATTCGACGCCCGCCTTGTATCGGCAACCGCCAGCGGATTGGGCCAAACGACCTGAAGTGAACAACCCCGCGCAATTGACCTTCGATGCCTGGGATGTGGATTATCTTTACCAATGTAAGTTGTTACGCGCAGTGGCGGATTGGGTTGTGGCGGCACCGATACGCGACCGTTTGTATCAGCCTAGTATCGATGCGTTGAAGGCCAAGTTAGAGGCGAATGATGCGGCCAAGTTTGAAGAAGCCTATAAATTGTTTGATTGGACGATTCGCAATATCGCGCTTCAGGGGGACGCAAAAGACGTAGGAAAGCTGTCGCTTGACCCGCGTGGACCGGTTAAAGACGCCCTGGTCGGCTGCGGAAAACTGCCTTGGGAAACGGTCCTGTTTTCACAGGGTGATTTTGTTGAACGCGGGCGAGTATTTAACGCTTTGGCTCATCAACGAGGCATCGACACCGTTTGGATTTCGATCAACGGTACAGCGACCAGTCCTGGTTATCTGTGGGCGATGGGAGTACCGATAGCCGGGCAGTTGTATTTGTTTGAAACCAAATTGGGCCTGCCCATTACGGATCCGGATACAATTGCGTTTGCAACTCTCCAAGACGCTCGCTTGAACGAGAGAATTCTTGGGCGACTCGATCTCCCCGGTCAGTTTGATTATGCCATCAACCCTGGCGACCTTGCTTCCGTGGCACTGTTGATCGACGCACTTCCCACGAGTTTGAGCGCGAGGATGAAGGTACTAGAAAAATCCTTACTCGGCGCTGATCGTATGACGCTGTTTGTAGATAGCGATGCGCTGACCGCCACACTTGCCAAGTCCTGTCCAGGCGATACGGTTGCGTTATGGCATACTCCGTTGATAGCCAGGGATTTTGCCGCACAAATCCGGGAAACGCTTCGAACCCCCTCCGCGGCCGCTGCGCAATACATCCAAGCTTATGGCGTCTGGTTGATGGAGACACCGGCCGCCAAGGCTCGTTTTCAGCATATGCAAGGCAACTTTGAATCCACTCTCGATGACGAGGGAGCCCTTTCCATCTACATGAAATGCCGCGTTGATAACGAGACGATCGATAAAATGACTTTCGACCCCGATGTTCAGAAGGAATTCGGAATTTTTAGAGAGGCATCCGACACGAAGGAGTCGTTTGAGATGAAAATCTTCCAGTCTCAAATGATCTATGCCGTTGCCAAAGTCGATGCGAATTTCCTGTTGGCCCAATTGCACTATGATCGCGGTAGCTTCGATTCGACCGTAAATTGGCTTGAGAAACGTATACTGCCGGACAAACGCGCTGAGAAGTGGCATGCGGCCAGTCACTATTTGCGCGCGCGTGCCGAAATCGAACAAGGTCACAATCCACAAGCGGAACAGTCGCTGATTTATCAGCCGAGTCCGCAAGAGCCCGGCAATCGCCTACGCTTGCGCATCCTACGTCGCGAAAAACCGACTCCTAAATAGGTACGACCTCGCCACGCCCTCTACCCAAGTGCGAGGGTGGAAATTCTTGGAGCAGGGACGTCGGGTCAACTGGCAGGTTCAGCGGGCGAGACGCCCGCGCTCCAAAACACGGCGAACACAATCCGCTGATCAAACGTTTTTTATCAACGGTTGCTTTCCTAGGAGTTTTTGCTATCGCGTTCTAAATAGCAAGTCCACCCTGTTTCGAAGTCTTCGATGAGCAGAGATCTAGCCGTCGTTGTTGTTTGAGAATTGGGTAAGTCGCAAACCAGCCCCCGGATTTCGCACCAAGTACGAGCTCCGTCATGCAATACCGTCCAGTTCTTACCCGTGACTTGAATGCGTTGATCACTCCACTGGACGGACTCGGCACCGAGAATCGGATGGGGACGGTTCTCCTGGGTGAAGTGAGAGAGGAACTGAGCAACTTTCAAAAAAAGCTCGGCATCTTGGCTGCGAATACCCGTCAATGGCATGTGCCACGTTTTCGGAGGATCCGCACAGGTTTCCAAGCACCAGCCGCCAGGAATTGCAGCGATTTTTGCAATTCGACTCCAGGGAATTCCCCACTGAGCACTAGCCGGCGTAGTGATGAGAACACCTCCATCGGTAATCAGCCAAACGTAGATTCCAGCAGGCGAAACGCAAGTCTTGCTTCCTGGATTCTGCCTTTTGACTCGCTGAATTACTCGCACCCCGACCAGGAATAGGAAGAGCAAAACGCCCACCATGCGCGTGGCGGGAACCAGCAGCAGTGCCAATAAGAGCAAGAATGCCAGCTTGGAGATTATTCCAAAATCTTCAGCAACCTTGCTCGCCGACGCTGGCCTCCCCGCGCTACCGACAAATTCCTCAATGTAGCTTGACGCGACGACCGGTGACCGTTCAAGTTCGTCCAGCAATACGACGATTTGCGGATCTTTCGCTACCGATTCAACATACAAACGGTCTGCAGTTAGGTTGCATAAGGGTGGTGCGTAGGGATTGAACTTGGACTCTTTGCCGGAATTTTCTGCCATAGGCTCAGCTCAAAGTGTCCAGTGGTCGTTGGCAAGTAGCAGCCTATTGTTTACCTGGAGGCTGCTGACATAGTAACCCGACACGTTGGTTTTTGACGTCGCGCGATTCCATATTCCCACAATTCCCAATGGGAATGTAGACTTTAGTCGGTGGTAAACGATGGCTCGCCTTCCACATTAGGCTTTGTCTCAAAAGGGGTCTGACCCTTTGGAGGGCATGCAAAATCCCCGACAATAGAACCTGCCCGGAGAGGGTCAGACCCCTTTTGAGACAATGCCTAGGAAGGAATGCGCTGGCGAACAGTGAGAAGTGTCGAATTTTCAACTATATTGTATAGTCCTGCCTCGCGCCGGGCTAAGCCCCGCTACCTACCCCACCTCAATTCGATAACGAATGGTTTTAAGAACTGTGCTACGTTGCTTTATTTCTGTAACTTGCTTAACCGTCGCGCTGTGGACTGTACTGCCTGCGCATGGGCAGCAATCGGATCTGGCGAGCCTTGTCCATCCCGACGTCGCCGAGCGGCTGAGTCTCGATGACGCCCAAAGAGTATCGCTTCAGCAGTTACTGCAAGCTCGCGCTGATTCTTTAGCGACCGCTCCTGATGCAGCCACCAAAACAAAAGTGACCACCGAGTCAGAGCAAAAGATCCTGGCGGTGCTGACCGACGAGCAGCGAAAGAAATTCGCGGAAGCTCCCGCACAAGTGAAATTGATGTTCCAGTTTCGCGAAATGAAGTGGAACGATGTTCTGAATTGGTTCGCAGGCCAACAGGATTTGACATTGGTCATGGACCGCACACCCCCTGGGACATTTACTTATAGCGATGCGCGGTCCTATTCCCCAAGCGAAGGCATCGACCTGCTCAACAGCGTCTTGATGACTCGCAATTTTGCATTGGTGCGACGCGAGAAAATGCTGGTTGTCATGGAACTGAGCGATTCGATACCGCTCGAGTTACTGCCGCGCGTCACCTTGGAGCAACTGCCGGAACGAGGCCGTTTTGAATTGGTCAGTGTCATGTTTCCGCTGGCAGGTCGTCCGATTGATGCTGTGTTGCAGGAGGTGAAACCTTACCTGAGCAGCTATGGCAGAGCCATTCCGCTGGCGCAAAGCGGAAAGCTGCTGGTTATTGAAACCGCTGGCAAGATGCAGACTATCAATGAACTCATCGCTTCGGTGCCGCTTCCCAAGCAACCCGTTGAGCCAGAAAAGGCGGTTCCGCCACCGCCCGTCTTCGCCGCCTATCCGCTTGGTTCGCTCGATCCGACGCAAGCTCTGGAGACAGTCCGCAAGTTGATCCCGAGTGAACAGATCACGGTCAATTCCAAGACCGGAGTGCTGAGTGCCTTTGTCATCCCTGCGCAGCAGACCGCCATCAAGATGGCGATCGACCAGATGATCGCCAGCTCCAGCGAACAGCCTGCGGGTGAGTCCGTGGCGTATCAGTTCACCGGCATTACGCCTCTCGAGCTGACCAAACAAGTTGCCACCCTTATACCTAAAGCAACTGTCACGGCTACCACTGATCGCTTGCTAGTGATCGCGTCGCACGAAGATCAGCAACGGCTTCAAGCCAGTCTTGCATCGATCAACATCCTGCCTGTGTCTAGCGAAAAATCGATGCAAGTGTTCGATGTCGAACCTGCAAGTGCGATGCTGATAGAAGCCGCTTTGAAATCGTTTCTTCCCCAAAGCCAAGTTGCAGCTAATGCGAAAGGCTCGTTGTTCGTTCGCGGCTCGAAAACAGATTTAAAGACTGCTGGCGAGATCATCGAAGTTTGGCAGCGATTTAAATCACCCAATCAAATGCAACTGCGAGCGTTTTCGTTGGACCGTGTGGCCGACGCTGCATGGCTTGCAACCGCCCAAAAGATCGCTCCCACTGCAAACGCGTGGCTGGGAACGGATGGCCGACAATTGATGATGCTGGGCAATGCGAACGATATCGCGGCGATCGAAGCGATGCTGCCTCAGTTGCTCAGCCTGCTGCCGAAACCGGACGATCGCAGATTGCAAATCTATACGCTTACGAAGAATCAGTTGTCGCGTCGCGCCACCTTGACATTGACAGAGCTGCCGAAGAGTTTGGCGACGATCAAGCTGGTCGATGGCACTAACAAAACCGAATTGCTCGTGTGGGCATCTGAAACGCAGCACGCGGAATTTGCAAAAGTACTCGAAGGGCTAGACCTTCCCGCGCCCCAGCCGCTGCTGACAATTCCTAAGACCTATCCTGTTGAAATTCAAGAGTACGCCCTGGCTGCGCAGATACTTACCGCGGAATTTCCGGAGGCCAAAATCACGGCCAACACCGATGGCAAATCGTTGACCGTGGTCGCCGATGAAGCTTCGCAATCAAAAATCGCGACTCGTATTTCGGTCTTTAACGAACAGCTCACCAAACGCGAAGATAAGACTCTGGAAAACTACTCGGTGCGCGGCATGACGGCTACCGCATTGCAAACCGCCCTAACTCCTCTATTAACTGCGGCGCGCGTCAACATCGATACCGAACGCAATCGATTGCTCGTTACCGCTGATCAAGCAACGCATCGGGAAATTGCAAAGTTAGTCACCGCCCTCGGCAAGGAAGCGGACGTCGATCAACAAAAAGTTGTCGTCGCCTATCCCCTCAAACAAGCCACACCCACTCAGTTGAAAACAGTCGTCGATCAATTACTTACGGGCGCGAGCACGCTGGCTGATGACAAACTCAGGCAACTAGTCGTGACCGGCACTCTCGCACAGCAAGCGGTCGTGAAGTCAACATTGGATCAGGTCGATCGCGCCGCTGCTGCACGTGGGCCAGTTAACATTCGTTCCTACGAAACCAAGAGACTGCAAGCCGCAATCTTGTTGCCCACGCTCGTGAAACTGTGGCCGAACCTGGAATTGGCGGCTGACACGACAGCGAATCGAATTATTGCTTCGGGAACTGATGCGGAGCTGGAACAACTGAACGAAGCCATCGAACGCCTCATCGCTTCGCCTGACGGCAAGCCGCAGTTTGTTAAGACCTATCCCGTCCCAGCAGGCGAGATGACAACCCTCGCGACCATCCTCGGCCAGATCGCTCCACAGGCCATCATCAGCACGGATATCATTTCACGGACTGCGACGGTGTGGGCATCGGAAGAGCAACAGATACGCGTCCAGCAAGCTATTGAACAGATTGGCAAGACGGCTGCCGCTGCCAAAGAACCCGCCACGTACATCATCAAGCCGACCCAAGTGATCGCGGTTCAGACCGCTCTGCAAACGCTGTTTCCCACCGTGGGCGTCGCGTCGGTGCCGACATCGGGTCAGTTGATTGTGGTCGCCACTCCAGATCAACAAAAGCGAATTGCGGAAGTAGTGGAATTACTCGCCACCGGTCCGAATGCGTCGGAGAATACGGTCAAAGTCTTTCATGTCGACCCACAGCGAGTGCAAATGAGTGGCTTGCTCACGGCCCTGCAGGCAACTCTACCCTCACAAATTCGGCTTGAATCGAATCCACTGAACAACACTCTACTGGCGATTGGCACGCCACAGGAACTGGCGCTTGTGACTTCGAAAGTGGAATTGCTCGAACAGCAATTGCCAACTCCAGAAGTCCGAACTTCGGAGGTTTATTCGCTGCAATATGGCAATTCTACGAACGCACTGACCATTTTACAAACGCTGGTTCCGCGCGCCACCTTGGCGCAGGATTTGATCACTCGCACCGTTGCGGCAACCGCTAATGCCGATGACCATCGCAAAATCGCGGAGTTTATGAAGTCGTTTGATGTGCCGAAAAAGACCAACTTGGAAACTCGCGTTTATCGATTAATGCAAGGAAGTGCTCGCGGACTTCAACTTGTACTGGATGAATTGATGCCGGAGGCAGCGATCTACGGCTCACGCGAGGAACGCGTGCTGATTGCTACTGCGACCACAGAACAGCACACTCGAATCGCGGCTATCGTCAAGGACTTCGATACAGAAAAACCAGGCAGCGAAACGCGTGTCTTTCCAATCGGTAACGGCAACTCAGCGTCACTCAAGGTCGCGGTCCAGGAAATGATCGCCGATGCCAAAGTGACTGCGGACGTAGCCTCCAATAGCGTCATTGTCACCGCCCGTGCAGACGACATGAAACGGATTGCTCAGGTGATCGAAGAGGTCGAAGCGGGCGGAACGACACCGCGTGAGACAGAGTTTCTAGCGATCACGAATGCCGATCCAACACCCTTGGCTAAAGCCCTTAAAGGAAGTTTTCCCAAAGCAGATTTCTCAGCCGATCCTGTTAGCGGCGGAGTGTTTGCAACCGCAACGCAAGCGGAGCATACCGCGATCGCCAAGGTGATTGAGAGTCTGAACGCACAGCCCACGCGTTTACCGACGCTCAAAGCCTTCGTGCTCAAGCACGTAAGTCCTGAAACGGTGGCCAGCGCCCTGGAGAGTGCTTTTGGAAAACGCACAACGGTAGGTGTCAGTTTCAGTCGTGAAACAAAAAGTGTCTTTGTGGTCGGAAGCAACCAGGAACTGAAGGTCGCATCGCAATTGGTCGAACAACTGGACGTTGTCAAATCCTCGGATGGCGATCGCAAGATGCGACTGTTTTCGCTGAGCGGCGTTGACGGAAAATCGATAGCAACATCAATCGAAAGTCTCTTTAAGGATTCCGCAGCAAAAGTGACTGTCAGCTATGACGTACTGAATGAGCGGTTATATGTCACCGGCGACCAAGAGCACCTCAAGATGGTCGAGGATGCGTTAACCCAACTTGCACCTCCCAAACGCGAACTGGAAATCATCCAACTTGATGCGACGGATCCTTATTCATTTAAAACTGCCGCCGAAGCACTGTTCGGCGATGAACCGCTGAACAATGCTCCGCAGATTACTGTCGATAGCAATTTGCAGCAGGTGCTGGTTCGAGCGACACAAGAGCAACTCGAGAGTATCCACAAGTTGCTCAAGCAGATGGGCGAATCCTCTGCGGTGAATTCCACCGTGACTTCCGGTCGTTTGAGATTCGTCCCCGTCCATCGCAATTCACAGCGATTGCTTGAAGAGATTCAGCGATTGTGGCCAACCATGCGCGACAATCCATTGCAAATTATTGAACCCGCGGGAGTCGCCCCAAAACAAGAGGCTGCACCCCTAAAGAGCCCCCTGGGCAGCGTTCCTGCTGCCGCGACAACCATGGTGCGATTGGCCAGCACACAAGCTCAACCGCAATCTGCAGACGCCGCACAAACCCAGACCGGCCAGACTGCCCCAACGAGCCAGCAAACAAAGTCCTCGCCCATCATCGTGGTCATAGGCGAAGACCAATGGACATTGGCTTCCGATGACACCGCCGCCCTAGACCAGTTCAACCGCTTGCTTGACTCGATGCTCAGTCCCGCAGTAACTCCGTTTGCCACTACCGGCAACTTCTCCGTTTATCTTCTGCGTCACGCCGGGGCGGACCAAGTGCAGGAGTTGCTAACCGACCTGTTTAAACCCGGTGATCGTTCGTCCCGTTCGCCAGCGATAGACGTATTTCAACGTGTCAAGATAGTCGCTGACGCGCGCATCAATGGACTGATCGTGAGCGGCAATCGCGCTGACCGCAAAATCATTGAAGAACTGCTGGGCGTGATCGACTCTGAAGAACTGCTCGACACACTTCAACAACTGACGCCAACCACCGTGCAGCTTCAAAGTGCCAGCGCCAAGAGTGTCGCAGGGATCATCGAAGATGTCTACAAATCTCAGTTGTCGGCCGGTGCGGGCCGTCGGCCGGTTCAGATTCCGGAGGGCGTCACGACCTCAGTAGCTATCGTCCTACAACAACTTAACGCTCAAGCCTCCAGCCCTTTACTCACCATCGCAGTCGACGAAACTACAAACGCGATTGTTTTGCGTGCACCCGTTGACCTCACGACTGAGATCAGAAGCTTCATCGAGAAACTAGACAAGCAATCGATCGACGCTCCTGGCCGCCGCGTTCAATTGCTGCGATTAGAGTCCACCAACACCAAGAACTTGGAAAAAGCCTTGAAGCTGTTGATGGCCAAGTAATACCACCTCAATGGTGGTGTCAATGGCGTTTTTTAGCGTAAAAACAGCCTTAGATTGCTCGGATCCGGACAAAGACAACACACTTCGCTTCAAATAGACTTGGTTTACAGGTATAATTGAAGGATGTATCCGATACAGATTAACATCCCGTCAGATGAGTTTCCGATAACTAGCTGACTCCCGCCCCTAAACTTCCTGCCTTTTTTGCAAGCAGATCGCCTTGAACTCTAGGAGTTAGAGGTAGGACTACCGAGTCCGATGATTTGCGAGCCACCACCAGTTGAACTGGTCCCACCTACCGAATTCGCGAAGCGAGTGAATTTGTTTCAACAACCAGTGTTTAGCGACGGTTTCGTTGCTTTCTCACGATACGGATCATCGTGGCGCACTGTATTCACTTTTCCTCGAATTCATGTTCCTTCGTATTCAAGGATAGAAGCAGATGATATCGAACTCAAAAGCGCTTGAGCCGACTCTTGATTCAGCTCAGTTGCGGCAGCTAGCAGATCGGCTGAACGTAGGCGAATCGCTGGAAGAATTGGTTGAGCAATGGTCCTTCAACAATTCCCAAGAGTTGCTAGAGACCAGCGCTAGGTCGATGCGGCTCGA
>JAYVHC010000172.1:0-2266 GCA_043771575.1 Planctomycetia bacterium | reverse complement strand
CGCACGTCACGATGCTCACGACGTCGATATCTTTGCGGTCAAGCACTTTGCGATAGTCTTCATA
Organism: Planctomycetia bacterium; assembly: GCA_043771575.1. Classification (GTDB taxonomy): domain Bacteria; phylum Planctomycetota; class Planctomycetia; order Pirellulales; family Pirellulaceae; genus Aureliella. Next base: position 2,202 of record JAYVHC010000172.1, on the reverse strand, counting down.
TGCGTCGGCAGTGCCCTTACCGATCTTGGGATCGTTTTTCGCACGCTCGAGGTGGTTTTTGTCCACATCGCACACGGCCAGGATATCACCAAAACCGCTGTGACCATGCGCGTCGCCGGTTCCCATGCTGCCCACACCGATACAGCCAATCCGAGGACGGTCATTCTTGTCTTGGTTAGCAAAGGCTTTTTGGTTCCAACTGACGTACGGGATCGTCACCGCGAGAGCACCGCTAGCGGCAGATTTTTTCAAAAAGTCACGGCGAGAGCCATTGTTGAGAGGCATGAGAGTTTTCCTTAGGGGGAGTGTACAGGAGTGTCGAACGCCATAAATCTAACTGTACGCGCGACGAAATTCCAGTTGTGACTGAACATTTACTAGCCGGCAGCGGAAAAAATGACCGTGTGCGGTCCAGTCGCTCCGCGACTCAATTACGCTCACGAAAACGAAGGCCACTCATCAGACAAAGGCTCTGAAGACAAAGGCTCTGAGTTGCGGAGCAACTCAGCCACGTTAAAAAACACAGCTTTCAGTAGTCTGCTCGTGGAGCGTCCAACTTTAATTTTAGGGTTATAGACGTTTGGGTGGCACGCCCTGAGTCTTCGAAGGGCGTTGCTCCCCAATACAGTTCCGAGGCCAACTTCGTCATGACCGCGCAATTTGGCGATCAAAGTCGTCGCCAGCTCGGGTACCGAAGTACCGACAGCCACGATCGTGGCGCCGACCAGAAAACCCCGTCCCTTCGCTAGCATTGCCTCTGAATTGCCAAGAAAAGGGATTGTAGGGCGAATAATAGGCTGCAAAAGGGCGTCGGTTCGGATTCTAGCTATTGGTTGAGGTTGCTATACTCAGAACCGATTTCAATGCTAACGGCAAATTTCGAAACACTTGAAACTCCATTTCGAGCCCATGATGACCACCGCTGCAGCACACCCTGCCAATAGGAAAAAAAACGCTGAAACTTCTCAGGAAGAGGTTCAGAGCGTGCGTGAAACGATTGAATCCATCGTCGTCGCATTTATTCTGGCGTTTCTCTTCCGCGCCTTCGTCGCGGAAGCCTTCGTGATCCCGACCGGCTCGATGGCGCCAACCCTGATGGGGGCGCACAAGGACACTGTCTGCGAACATTGCGGGAAACAATACCAAGCGTCTGCGAGCAACGAATTCGATTCGAATACAGGTTCAAAAACGGAAGATCTAGTGGTTGCTAGCACCTGCCCGAATTGCCGTGGACTAAACGCCTACGATTTGGCCAATAATGCGAATCACGCGTCGTTCTCCGGTGACCGGATTTTAGTCAGCAAATTCGATTATGTGCTCCATAATCCCGAACGCTGGGATGTCATTGTTTTTAAGTATCCTTTAAATGCGCGGATGAATTACATCAAGCGTCTGGTGGGCCTGCCGGGCGAACATTTGCTGGTAAAAGGTGGAGACGTTTATGTGCGGAACAGCGAAGCGGAAGCGTGGACAATCGCACGTAAGCCGCCGCACAAAATTCGCGCGATGCGACAAACGGTGGCGGATACCAAATATCAACCAGCCGAGTTGGTTGCTGCGGGCTGGCCAAGCTTATGGCAGGCTGCGCCGAGCGAACAACCCACTGCACCGAACTGGAAGGTTACCCAGAGCCCGAATCAATGGTCGGCCGAGCTGACAGCCAGCGGCTCAATCCAGTGGCTGCGCTACTACCACAAGTTTTTAACTTCTGACCAATGGAAGGCCTTTGACACGAACAAGCAGATGCCATCGATTGATCCATTGAGCAGTCGTTTGATCACTGACTACCAAGCTTACAATACGTCGTATATAACCAAGCGAGCAAACGTCTACGAGCCCAACAGAAAAATGCGCCAAGAATTCCAAGGGGCGCCGCGTCCATACTTTAACCTCGAGCCGTACCAAGTTTCATCAGACCGTAAAACGCATTCGCAAGTTCCGCCGCACAACGACAGCGAACAATGGGTTGGCGATTTAGCCGGCGACTTCGACTTGGATATCAGTGGCAATTCGGGCATTTTGAGCGTGATGCTAGTTGAAAGTGGCATCGAGTTTCGTTGTGACATCGACATTGCGACTGGCACAGCGACTCTGCAAGCCATGGACGAAGGCAAAGCGGTGGCAATTTTCACGGCCAGTGGTTCGCCCGAGACAACTCAACTAACAGGAAACTCGACTCTGCGCGGCGCCGGCAAACATCGA
>JAYVHC010000171.1:0-6992 GCA_043771575.1 Planctomycetia bacterium | reverse complement strand
AGAATATCTTGCAGCGGAATCGCGAATCCAATTCCCGAATCATAGAGCTCTGAAGAATCACCTTCGAGGAAGGCGCCCGGCGAAATGGGTGCGAGAATTCCAATCACGCGGCCATTGAGATCCACTAATGGTCCGCCATAGTTTACGGGGGAAATCTTGGCATCACATTGAACCGCTTTATCGTAGGCGCGACCTAGGGCACTGATTATTCCCACCGATTGTGAAACCGACTTATTGTCGAAGGTCTTACCCAATGCGATCGCCCACTGGCCGACCCTAATTTCCGTCGCAGGGCAAACAGCAGGAATCGGCAAGTCGCTGACGTCTTCGATTTTTAGCAGCGCCAGCTCTCGACTGTAATCTCGCGCGACGATTCGAGCAGCCGCTCGCTTGCCGTCCGGCATACTCACCAAAATCGATGCAGGTTGCGCGCGAAAGCTAAACAAACTTGAAATGATCCACCCATCGCTGCTTAGAATTGTCCCCGTTGTGGGTCCTTCGGCGACCAATTCTTGTCCGACGCGTTCAAGCCCTCCGAACGTCTCGATCTGAACTACCGAAGCGGCTACCGCCTGTACGGCGGCTCGAAATGCAATCTGCTCTTGCGCGAGCAATCGCTCGCTGTCCAATGAAGTCGCGTTCTGAGTGGGAGCTGCTGGTGGCTGGGCAGAAGCAGTTGCGGCACAAAACAATGGACTGGAAACGAGCAGCATCGATCTGATTCGAGCAACGACGGAGTGGCTCACAAGGGGCACTTTTCTAAATAAGGCAGATTTGGGGAGCGGGGTTAGCATCGTTTGGGAAATAAATATCGAATGTCGCTATGAACTCTGTGCATCGTTTTCAAGAGTGAGCCGACCGCGCTAAGGGACAAAGCAATGCATTATATCGCAAGTTGCAGCATGAGTCTTCGCGGCAGGGAGTTTGGCCCCTAGGAGCGGTTTGCGGAATTACCGGGCAGGCGCTAAAATGAATCCTTTATTCGTTGCTTCAACGGAAGAAATTTGCATGAAACGCGTTGTATTGGCAATGAGCGGGGGAGTTGATAGTTCGGCGGCGGCGCATTTGTTGCTAGAGAGTGGATACGATGTCGTTGGCGTTTTCATGCGACATGGCGAAGAATCAGCGGAAAGTTGCAAATTGGCGGACGGCTCGCCCAATCCGCTGCTCCCGATTTTACAAGGTCGAACCGATCACAAACAGGGTTGTTGCAGCGCATCGGATGCCCTGGACGCACGACGCGTCGCCGATCGACTCAGCATTCCGTTTTATGCGCTCGACCTGCAAGCCGACTTTAGCCGCATCGTCGATTATTTTGTCGACGAATACACACATGGCAGGACGCCGAATCCTTGCGTGCAGTGCAACAACTGGATCAAATTCGGTCGGCTATTCGACTATGCAGATAGCGTAGATGCTGAGTTCGTCGCGACTGGTCACTATGCTCAGCTGCTCGACGCCGCTGATGGTCCGGCCCTTGTGCGCGGTGTTGATCCACTTAAGGACCAGTCTTACGCGTTAGCCGGTATCGATCGACAGTATCTCAAGCGGATGCTGCTTCCGGTCGGCAGGTTTCACAAACCGGAGATTCGGCGACTCGCAGGCGAAGCGGGCTTGAAGGTAGCCGATAAGCGTGATAGTCAAGAGATCTGCTTCGTGTCCAGCGGCAAGCATGCACAGTTTGTCCGCGATCGTTCCACGGCCGACACAGCCGGCGACATCCTCACAGTCGATGGTCGCAAAGTGGGCAAACACGCTGGCATCGAAGCGTTCACCATCGGCCAACGCAAGGGGATTGGCATCGCGATGAAGGAGCCCTACTTTGTGGTGCGCATAGACGCCTCAACCCATGCGGTGGTGATCGGTACGAAATCCGAATTGGCTCAAACGCGGCTTGTTGCCGAGCAGGTCAATTGGCTGGTCGAGCCACCCCTGAACCCTTTCCACGGTTTTGCGCAGATCCGTTACAACAGCGAGGCCGTTCCCGCCCGCATCACACCGTCCGCTGACAATACTTTCGGTGTAATATTTGATGATCCGACGCACGGCATTGCGCCAGGTCAGCTGTGCGTTATCTATGCGGATGATCGCGTCTTGGGCGGCGGTTGGATTAAGTAAGCAAATGGCCCCCGGCAGATCGAGATTTAGCACGTAACAGCGGATCTCCGAGACGCTGAATTATTCGCCTCGGAGAGGCGGACCTACGTATGCTTCATACCATTGCCGGAGAGTCAGCCTTGAACGATCGTGTTGCTCAACAGGCCGATACCGGAGATCTGAATATCAACTCGATCAGCTACCGCCAGTGTGAAATCACTATTCGGCACAATACCTGTTCCCGTCAACAAGAAGGTACCGTTGGGAAAACTGTTATCGCGTCCGAGCCATTCAACCAAACTTTCAAACGTGCGAGCCATTTGCGCGACGGATGTTGACTGATCGAAAACGCACTGGCCGCTTCGCCAGATCTTCATTGATATTTCAATCTTTTCACGCGCTGGCATCGCGTCAGCAAGCGTTATCCATGGGCCGAGGCCGCAGCACTGGTTGTACATCTTGGCTTGCGGTAGGTACAACGGGTTGTCACCTTCGATATCGCGCGAACTCATGTCGTTGCCTACGGTGAAGCCCACGATCTTCAGGTCGGGCGAGATCACCAGCGTCAACTCCGGTTCGGGCACATTCCAGGTTGCGTCAGCACGGATGCGCAGTTCGTCAGCCGTACCGCGGACGCGATGCGGAGTCGCTTTGAAGAAGATCTCAGGACGTGGCGAAGCGTAGACTCGATCGTAACAGGATGCCGCGGTCTCCGATTCTTCCATGCGCGCGGTTTGGCTGCGCTTGTAGGTTACGCCAGCCGCCCAGACCTCTTGTGAATCGATCGGCGGCAGCAATCGCGCGGCATGGATTGGCACACGCTCCCCGGTTGCCGACAACTTCGACGCGGATTCTGCAACGTGAGGCGCGGCCAATAAATCTGAAAGACTTCCGAAACCAGCCGCTGCCAAATTTAGCAAGGTGATGTGGTCACTGTCGACCTTGCCAACAGCGGGGAGTCCTTGCGAGTTGAGAAGTTTGGCCAGTTGCATGTCGAAATCCTAGGGAAAGGTAGTGGGTGCAGTTGCGTTGCGGATCGATCCAAAAATGTACCCGAAGTCGCTCATATTTCGAGTCCCAAAGCTGCGAAACTCATCAAAACGGCGATAACCGCACTGCGAGTTCGCCTGGGCGAAAATCCAGTGAACCTCTATAATCAGCCCTTTAACGCTACCGTTCGCTGACCGTCCCTCTCTACGTTTAACCAATGCCCACAAATCAGCCAATCGTTTCGCTCGACAAATCGCAAGGGCCCTATTTCGCCGGCGTTGACATTGGCGGAACCAATATCAAAATCGGCCTCGTCGATAATAGTGGCCAGACGCTCGGCTACGATTCGATTGAGACCAATGAACAGCTCGGCCCGCAGCAAGCCGTCGAGCGGTGCGCTGCGACCATCGTAAAACTGTGTCAGCAGCTTCAATTGCCGAGCGCAGAGCTGGTTCGCATCGGACTGGGTTCGCCCGGCACGTTGTGCTTGAAACGTGGCATGTTGCTCGACCCGCCTAATCTTCCCAACTGGCATTACTTTGCGATACGCGACGCGTTGCAGGTTTCCACCGCCAAGCCGGTATCGTTCATCAACGATGCGAATGCGGCAGCCTACGGGGAGTTTTGGGTGGGTACCGGCGCGAAACATGATAGTCTGGCACTGTTAACACTGGGCACCGGGGTCGGCGGCGGCATCATTATTGACGGTCATTTGCTTAACGGCGTAAACAGTTTTGGAAGTGAATGTGGTCACGTTGTCGTGGACTGCCGACCCGATGCGAGGTTATGTGTGTGGGGCGGCGGACGGGGGCATTTGGAAGCCTACGCGAGTGCGAGTGCTGTAGCAGTGCGAGCGGAAGAGGGACTCCGCAGGGGTGCGGTGAGCACTTTATCACAGATCTTGATGAACGGCAAAGCGATCACTGCCAAGCGCGTCTACGAAGCCGCGACGAGCGGCGATGAGTTTTCGCTGAAGATCATCGACGAAACCGCCATGTACTTGGGAGTCGGCGTGGCGAGTGTCGTGCATGCAGTCGACCCAGGCTTGGTTGTCTTTGGGGGCGCGATGAACTTTGGGGGCGCGTCGTCACCCATCGGCCAGCGGTTCTTGGAACGCGTTCGCGGCGAATTCAAAGAGCGGACTTTCGCGCATGTCTACAGCGGTACTACCATCGGCTTCGCCACGCTCGGCGGGGACGCTGGTTACCTCGGGGCCGCCGGGACGGCACGCAAAGACTATCGCGAGGCTTTAACGCCCATGCCCGCTTAACGAGTTTCATTTTTACGTTTGCCTTCAAACACGCTGGAGTTCTCATCCTGTCTAAGCCAGTAGCCGAAATGGACATTTCGAGAATTCGTAACTTCTGCATTATCGCGCACATCGATCACGGCAAGAGTACGCTCGCCGACCGCTTACTAGAAAAAACCGGGACCGTCGAAAAGCGCGAAATGAAAGCGCAGATGCTCGACGATATGGTTCTTGAACGCGAACGTGGAATTACGATCAAAGCGCGGGCGGTCGCGCTGCGGCACCAGCACCAGGGTAAAGAGTATGAACTGAACCTGATCGATACACCCGGACACGTTGACTTTCAATACGAGGTCTCGCGCAGCTTGACGTGCTGCGAAGGCGCTCTGCTGCTGGTAGATGCGTTCCAAGGCGTGGAAGCTCAAACGGTCGCCAATGCTTACGCAGCCATGTCGCACGACCTGAAGATCATTCCCGTGATCAATAAGATCGATCTGCAGCACGCGCGCGTCGCCGAAGTCATGGAAGAGATGTCGCAGTCGCTGGGCATCGATCCCGATGAAATCGTGCTCTGCAGCGGCAAGACCGGCATCGGCGTTGACGACTTGCTGAAAGCCATTGTGGACCGCATCCCTGCTCCAACGGGTGATCCACAAGCACAATTGCAAGCGATGGTCTTCGATTCGCATTATGACGACTACCGCGGCGCGATCACCTATGCGCGAATCATGGCGGGCACGGTCGTGCGAGGTCAAAAGATCCGCCTCGCTCGAGCCAACGCGGTGTACGAAACGGTAGAACTTGGTCAGTTCGTACCGCATCGCCGCCCTGTAGATAAATTGATTGCCGGTCAGGTGGGTTACTTGATCTGCAACATCAAATCGCTGAAAGATGTCCATATCGGCGATACTGTGATCACTGCCGGTGTAGACGCAGCACCCGCATTGCCAGGTTATCTGCAACCCAAACGCATGGTGTATTGCGGACTGTACCCAAGCGATGGCCAGGACTTCAGCGAACTACGCGATGCGTTGGAGAAACTCAGTATTAACGATCCAAGCTTCGAGTTTGCACCGGAAACCAGCGAAGCGCTCGGATTTGGTTTTCGCTGCGGATTTCTCGGCTTGCTGCATATGGAGATCGTGCAACAGCGACTCGAAGGCGAGTGCGACGTCGACTTGGTTCAGACAGCTCCGAATGTGACCTACGAGATCATTACCCGTAAAGGTGACAAGCTCGAAATCCATCGTCCGCAGGAGGTGCCCGAGGCCGGGGACATCGATGAGTTTCGTCAGCCGATGGTCAAGGTGAATTTTGTTGTGCCGAACGATCAGATCGGGCAAGTCATGAAGCTGTGTCAAGATCGACGTGGCGTTCAGCTCGGCACCGAATACCTCTCGCAGACGCGGGCTATGGTCACGTACCGCTTGCCGCTAGCGGAAGTGATTTACGATCTTCACGATAAGTTGAAGAGTGCCACGCGCGGCTATGGCACGATGGATTATGAATTGGTTGGCTACGAAACTGCTGACTTGGTGCGTATGGATATTCTCGTAAACGGCAAGAAGGTCGACGCACTCAGCATCATCTGTGATCGTGCCGATGCCGACCGTCGCGGACGCGCGGTCGTTAAGAAGCTGAAAGAAGAGATCGATCGCCACATGTTTGAAGTCGCCGTGCAAGCCGCCATTGGCTCGCGTGTGATCGCGCGTGAAACGGTTCCCGCCATGCGCAAAAACGTGACTGCCAAGTGTTACGGCGGTGATATCACGCGAAAACGCAAATTGTGGGCCAAGCAAAAAGAAGGCAAAAAGCGAATGAAGTCGATCGGTTCGGTTGACATCCCGCAAAAAGCCTTCATGGCAGTGCTCGATACCGGAATCGAAGGCTAAAGTCCCGGTTGCGCGGGAGGCTGCGCAATTGAGGCTGGGAAGTAAGCTGGGTATGCCCCTGGCTCGATCTCAGCCGGCACGAAAATCGACTGCCCTTGGCGGTTCCGATCGGCTTGGCCGCGCATCAGCATTTGCATCCATTCAGGAGGAATGCCCAGTCCAACTTGCGGATTGTCAATCAGCATTTCCAGGAAGTCCAGCGAGATCGGGTCCAACTCAATCTCGTCGCTCTCCGATGCACCGATTTGCAAATCCACGGTCGTCTGTGGTGGCCGATCAACCAGTTGTCGTTGGGGTTCATCGAGCGAACGTAGATGCGCGACAAGATCGCTGGTCCACGGGCCCATGCCAGCGAGCTTTGATAACTTCGATTGACAGCGTGGGCAATTCTCAACATGCTCGGCCACTAATGTGCAACCTAGTGGCACTGTCCAAATAGAGTGTGCGTTACTTCTTAAGACTTTCGTTATCGAAGAGTGTTTCGGCGATATCGGACGAGTCTTTGGTTAAGGCTTCTTTAGAGGCATTGAGAATGCTGAGTGGGTCAATGTGGGTCCAGGCGCTAGAGGCGGCCAGCAGGGCAGCCATCACTTGGCTGATGTGCATTACCCAGACGACCACCCCAGAGCCGATGGCGGTCTTGGCAATCAATTCGACGCCTTGCATGGCCACGACTTCCATTGGGGATTCTTTTTCAACGTCTAGGCGAGCGAAGGCATCGACATTCTGCACTAACTCTTGCTCAAGTCTTGCGGCTTGTTCGG
>JAYVHC010000170.1:0-4847 GCA_043771575.1 Planctomycetia bacterium | reverse complement strand
CCATGAGGTTCTCCGAGTACTTCCGTGTAAGTGGGAAAACCACTTACTCGAACTCCTCGGCGGCCCCAAGTCACCCCCCTCTCCAACTGGCCTTTTTTTTGGCTGCCAGACTGGCCTTTTTTTCGACTGCCATTTCCAATTGTGCCTGTTCCGGCCTCCATTCGCTGCAAACCTGCCATGGGTGCCCCTGAAGTGTCCACGCTCAGCTTGAGCCACCTTGTCATTTTGGGGAGGGGTTGGCATCCTTATTGTTCCTTTCGCCTTATGTCTAGGCGAATACACACGCCCAGAAAGCGCCCCAGAGCGCAGCAGGAGGCACAAACATGCTCCAAGTTCAATTGCCAGACGGTACTCTTGTTGAACACCCCGAATCGGCGACCGCGTTGGACGTAGCTGAAAAAATAGGCTCGCGGCTCGCCAAGGCCGTGGTAGCAGCAAAAATCGGAGATCGGATAGTCGATGCGACGCGACCGCTCAGAGAATTGACTGACGCATCCCCCGTACCGCTCAGGCTGCTGACCGAACGTGATGCCGAGGCCCTTGACGTCCTACGTCATTCGAGCGCTCACATCATGGCTCGAGCCGTGATGCGATTATTCGACGGCGTCTCACTCGCTTTCGGGCCAACGATTAATAACGGTTTTTATTATGATTTTGAACTGAAGCATAAATTGAGCGAAGAGGACTTTCCGGCCATCGAAAAAGAGATGGCTACGATCATCGAACAAGCCGAGCCGTTTGAGCAGTTTTCGCTTAACCGCGACGAAGCCGTTAAACTCTGCGGAGACCTTAAGCAGACGCTGAAAGTCGAACACATCGAGACGGGATTGGCCGCGCACGATCAGCTCGGATTTTATCGACAGGGTGAGTTCGTGGACTTGTGCCGCGGTCCACACATTCCGGATGCGAGCAAGGTGAAGGCGTTCAAGTTGCTGTCGGTGGCGGGTGCCTATTGGAAAGGAGATGCAAAAGGAAAGCAACTTCAGCGGTTGTATGGCACAGCGTGGTTCAGCCCGAAGGATCAGCAAGCTTACCTTGACCAGTTGGAAGAAGCTCGACGCCGCGATCATCGAGTCCTGGGGAAGAAACTGGGGCTTTTTCAAATCAGTCCTGAAGTGGGTCAGGGCCTGTGTTTGTGGTTGCCCAAGGGCGCACGAGTTCGCGTGTTGCTGGAAGATTTTTTGCGGCAGGAACTGCTTCGCCGTGGCTATGAGCCGGTATTCAGCCCGCATTTGGGTCGCGTTGAGTTGTACGAAACTAGTGGTCATTTTCCGTATTATCGCGATAGCCAGTTTCCGCCGTTGTTCGTCGAGCAGGCTGGCGGATTGGTGGACGCATGGATCGATCGGCTGCAGAAGGACGAAGGACTCTGCTCCGTGGCTGAACGACAACTTTATGATGCGGCGAAAGTGCTGGGAGTGGATTTGCCGGGATACCAATTCGAAAGCGATCTGGCGACGCGCTTGGGCGTTTTGCAAGTTTGGCAGCGCGCGCATGAACGTTACCTCGTCAAGCCGATGAATTGCCCGCACCACGCGCAAATTTACAAAGCTCAGCCTCGCTCTTACAAACAGTTGCCCCTGAGATTGATGGAGTTTGGTACGGTCTATCGATATGAACAAACGGGCGAATTAAACGGTATGCTGCGGGTACGCGGGTTGACTCAAGACGACGCGCATATTTTCTGTACTGCGGAGCAAGTTGAAGAGGAGTTTCGCAACACTATCGAGCTGACTCGGTTTGTGCTCGAAAGCGTCGGATTGAAAGATTATCGCGTGCAACTATCACTGCGAGATCCAGCCAGCGACAAATACGTCGGCAGCGAAGAGAACTGGCAGAAAGCCGAATCGGCCTTGCGCAAGGTGCTGGAAGAAAGCGGCTTGAATTTCCAAGCGGCGGAGGGCGAAGCGGCGTTCTACGGACCGAAAGCGGACTTTATGGTGCGCGATTGCATCGGTCGCCAATGGCAATTGGGCACAGTGCAGTTGGACTATAACTTGCCTGAACGCTTTAAGCTTGAGTATGTCGGGGCGGACAACCAAACACACCGTCCAGTGATGATTCACCGCGCGCCCTTTGGTTCGATGGAGCGGTTTGTGGGAATGTTGATTGAACACTTCGCCGGTGCGTTTCCACTCTGGCTGGCGCCTGAGCAAATTCGTGTCCTGCCATTGAGCGAGAAATCAAATGACGTCGCGTTCGCGTTGGAAAAGCGACTGGCTGCACTCGGTTTCCGTGTCACCACCGACTCGCGCGGCGCGAAAGTGCAAGCTAAAATTCGCGATGCTCAGTTGGAGTTGATTCCCTACATGGCCATCATCGGTCCCAAGGAAGCCGAGACCGGCAGTGTCGCCTTACGTGACCGAATCGAAGGGGATTTAGGCTCGATGCCAATCGACGCGGCGATTGCGAAACTGCAAAAGGAAGTAGCCAACCGCGTGATTCGGCAAGCTGTCGCTAGCGAAGCACCTTCGGCTGAGATACCTGAGAACGCCACTGCGGCCAATAACGAGTATTAGTCCTGCGGAGCTTTGTGCGGGCGCAATTGGACGTTTACCAGCACTGGGGAGCCAGTCTCACTGCCGAAAAAAAAAAACTCGGCAGGAGCCTCGTCCTCCCGATCTGCGCGGAAATAATGTCGCGGTGTGCGTCTCGGAGCGACGGACCCACGTGTCTTTCAGCTTCGCAACAGCTTAAAGTGCTTGCTCTGTGAGAAAAATGTGACGGGGTTGTCGTGGACCACGCGGCGGATGGCGGCTTCCGTGTGGCCGCGGCGGCGGAGTTCCATGATGAGGTCGGGAACCGCCGTCGGTTTGCTTGCGCCCCAGTCGCCCGCCGAATTGGCCATCAAGCGTTCGGGGCCGTACTTCTCAATCATATCAGCGGCGCGCTGAGGCGTGCACTTCGTAACCGGATACAGTGTCATACCAGCCCAAAAGCCCGCTTCGAGTACCGGGCCGATAGTGTGCTCTTCGACGTGGTCGATTAACACGCGATGACGTTCGAGGCGTGCGTCCCCAGTGAGCATATCGAGGATCATCCGCGTACCTTGATACTTGTCTTCGAGATGCGGCGTATGGATCAGAATCTGTTGCTGATGCTTGATGGCCAGTTCCATGTGTTCTAGGAAAATCGTAGCTTCGTTCTTGGTATTCTTGTTAAGCCCAATTTCACCGATGCCGAGCACATTGGGCATCGCTAAGAATTCCGGAATCATCGCGATCACTTCGCGAGATAGCGAGACGTTTTCAGCTTCCTTGGCGTTGATGCACAACCATGTGAAGTGTTGGATGCCGTATTGTGCGGCGCGTTTCGGTTCGAACTCGGTCAACTGGCGAAAGTAATCGCGAAAGCTCTCGACACTACCGCGATCAAAGCCGGCCCAAAACGCCGGTTCGCTCAGCGCGGTGCAGCCCATCTTGGCCAGCGTCTCGTAGTCATCGGTTGTGCGCGAGACCATATGGATATGCGGATCGACGAAATACATCGTAGTTCTAAGTCCTTATTCTGTAGCGATTTACAGAAGTGCCAAAGGCGGTTTCCCAGGAGGAGTCGCCCGCCGTGCGCATCTTGCCAAAGGGGAAACAGCAGAGCGCCAAGGCGCGCTGCTATTAGATCAAAGCCACATACCTCATTCTAGCCAATGATGAGGATCATGCACCTCCAGAAAAATCTTGCCTCGCAGCCCAGTCTAGTCCATTTAGACCTAGCTGCATCAGCACGACACGAGGAACAGCGCTGAGTTACTTTAAACGCCCATCGCCTTGCGCCATTGCTCATCGAACTTACGACTAAAAAGCAACTGTAAGCGAGCCGCTTTGTCGCTCTCCGCACCGAGCAACAACTCACACCCCGCGCGCAACAGCTTCAGCCGCTCTTCGTGTGCGCTCGACATACTGTTGGCACTTTGCGGTTCGAGGCGATCGAGGAACGCGGCGATCTCCAAGATCTTCGCGCGCATCAGCAGAAACTCTTGTTCGACAATTTGTTCAGCGTTTCTCATGCATACACTCCGACTTGGCTCGGCTTGAAAGGGGTCTGACCCTCTCCACAGCAACCAGTTTATCAGTGATTTCGATGGCTTTCCGCAGGGTCAGACCCCTTATCCATAGGAACTCAGTCCAATTCAAGAGATTCTCGATTGTCGTCCGGAAAGCGTTTTCTTCAACCGGTCCAATTAAGCAGCCCGTTACAACCAGCACAAGCGTTAACGGTAAACCGCCGCACACGGCATGGCGTCGCCAATCCGGTGGGCCGGCCTAACGGAGGTTTGGGGTGTGCTATCTTTACCCAGGGGAACATCCATGACCGAGCTTTTTCCGCGTCAAATCACTTGGGAAACTATCGAGAAATCTCGCAATCAAGCTGCCTTGCCGCTGCTTGCTGCCGGTCTCGCATCGCCCTCGGTAAACGTTCGAACGCAGTGCCTCAAATTGTTGTTAAGCCGCCTAGAAATCCAATCGTGCAAGTGTATTTTACTGAAATGGGACCAGTTCACCGAACCCGAAGTCGAACTGCTGCGCCAAAACACGCTCCATTTCCAAGTTCCTGCCAACGACATTTTGGCCAACGGTTCGCTCTCGGAGCAACGCGTCACCCTAAATGCGATTTCGCAACTGCTGCTGACGGGCTGCCTGTCGGCTGTATTAAGAATTGTCGTTGATCCACTACACGCGTTGAATCCCTATGCCTACGAGTGCCTGCAGAAACTCTGCACGCATTGGGGGATGAAGGCTCGGGCTGATAAAGATGTGCCTAGTGTCCGCGGTCCAATGCTGGAGACACTCTACACTTGTGTTCTCGATTTCCCGAAACATAAAAGCACCCACGTTATTGATGCTTGGCTA
>JAYVHC010000169.1:0-9803 GCA_043771575.1 Planctomycetia bacterium | reverse complement strand
CTTTTTGACGCTGAAGAACTACACAATAACGAATACTTCGATGGCCTCCGAAAACAGTACCTCGAACAAATGCGATTGCAATTGTTAGCTGAGTTGCAGTCCATGGGTCAATTGAATTTTGACCAAGCCTGGGCGAATGCACTCCGCTCGCCGCTAGTGTGGCCGACAGACTTCAAGGACTTGCTATCAAAATGGGCGAAGGAGGGCGTCATTCGATTGGATGGCCTGCCGCCAAACTCACGGGTTCCTAAGTTTGGCAGCGGGATTCGAATTGCGCTGTGTTAGCCATCGACCAACTCCCGACTCGCATTGGACGTAGATGCGTGGAACCGAATGAGATTGAAACCTCCCGCGCCATTGAAGCTGAACTGAGCCTGTTGAACTCAATCGCTTCTATCCGATAGTCTTGCGAGCTATTGGTTTGCGACGCACTTATCGGCGGTCCGCACGTTCACGATGAGCATTGGGGCGTTCCTGACTTTCAGGCATCAGCGTTTCTCTGGGTCAATGGACTCATCGTCGAATCCACTCACCGAGCAGAACAGCCACTTGCATTTTCATTTTGATTGAAATTGCAAAGCTAAGGAATTTTGAAAAGTCAACGATTTCAGACGGGAAATGATTACTTGACGCTCAGAGATCCGTGATTGTTATGATATTAAGGAAATCGACGCGTTCGCGCGTCATGTAGCTCAGAAACGAATTACGAGCTAGCATTTTTCAAAAAAACTTACTTCGTATGCGTGCATCAGCGAGACTTCACCGCGGCGCGAGGGGTATACTGTTCGCTCGTAGGGTCAATTCAGTTCGTGAAAAGGATACTCACATGAATAACTGGAAGCAGGGCAGTGCGAGAAACGAACGTAAGAAGCAGGAGCGACGCAAGAAACGCGAGCTCCGAAAACGCGAGGTAGCTCCTACAAAACTGTCGCGGAAACTGCTGGATCGGCTCGATGAGGCGTATAGTCTAATTCAGTCTCGCGATTTTGCCGAAGCCGAAACGCTGCTCAAGCCACTGGACAGACCTGGCAGCGGTAATGTCGAAGTGCTTGAAGTACTGCTGTTCTTGTATCAGACGACGCGTCAACACGAAGAATGTTGTGATGTCGCTGAGCGTTTAATGAAACTGAATCCGCGCGACCGAAGCGCGCACATTTTGTTCGCCCAAGAATCGATGTTCTGCGGACGCACGGCAACCGCGATGGTCAGTTATCAAGCGTTTGTCGAACGATGGCCTGAAAACGAAAATGCCGTTCGAGCGCGGAATGCTCTGGAAATACTTGTACCTGAAGTAGAGAATAAAATCAGGGTGTTTGGATTTCCGATGGAACACGCGATCGCATGGACCATGATTCATGAACGTGCTTTGGGCTTCGTGCAACGGGGCGATTTGCGGTCGAGTGCGGCTAAATGTGAGGAACTGCTTGCGTTGGCACCAAGTTTTGTACCCGCCAGAAACAACTTGGCGATCGCTTACTTCCAAACCGGTCGTATGGCAGAAGCTGTGGCTGTGGTGGAAGCCACTCGAAAACTCGTTCCGGCCAATCGCTTTGCAGAGGCCACGCTGACGAAACTATATTTCCTAACCGGTCGCGTTCAAGAAGCTCAAGAAATAGCCAAGCATTTGGTGACGGATCCACCTACCGATCCAGATTCACTGACGGTTACTCTTGAGACGTTAGCCTACCTGGGGAATGATGAAGACATCTACGCTTTGGCAACCGAAAGCGTTCGCAACAAAGTCGGCGACAAAAGAAGTCTCGCGATGCATCATCACTATCTGGCCTATGCAAAGTGCCGATTAGGTGACGAAACCGGGGCACGTTCGCATTGGAAGAAATGTTTGGCGATTTTCCCCAGTTATTCGGATGCACGTGAAAATTTACTAGATTTAGAAACGGGAGGAGGGCACGCTCCGTGGGCCGATTCGTTCGGCAAGTGGATCCCGAGCGAACAAATCGATAAAGCAATCCAGTGCATGAAAAGTGGCGATCACGAACGATTGTTGGCTGAGTTTCCAGCCTTCGCAGTTTTGATTCCAGCCTTGTTGGATCGTGGCGATCCGCTCGGTCGTGAAGTTGCGGCCAAGCTGGCGATGGTCGGCCGTAATCCGCCGCTAATTGACGGGCTTATGAAGTTTGCATTTGGTTCGCGTGGGCCTGACAAGCTACGCTTTGACGTTTTAACGTTTCTTAAAAAGACGAATGTCCTGGACGTGGGGCCTCATCGCTTCTACTCAAATGGCAAGTGGACAGAGGTGCTCGTGCTTGACGCAGAGATTACACCGGAACCTGAAAACCTGAATTATTCACAGCGAGTTTGGGAGATTTTAGACGCGGGAGTAGTTGCGCAGAGGGCAGGGGAATTTGATCGAGCGGAGGCTATTTACCAAAATGCTCTCACAGAGGACCCAACCAATGCCACCGCGATATACAACACTTGCGTCATCTGGATGAATCGTGACGGCGCTCAGGGAAGGGCAAACGCGATAGAACGTTTGAGGAAGCTCCAGCGGGAATCCCCCAGCTACTTGATGGCTCCGATTGCGTTGGCACAGATGGCGGCCGATGATAGCGATTTTAAGACTGCACATGGTTTGCTCAAGTCGGTATTCAACGCGAGAAAGTTGAATGCTACTGAAGCGGTATCGGTATTCATAGCACAAATCGATGTTGCCCTTCTGGAGAAGAATCCCGATGCTGCGCAGCTCGCCTTTGAAGCGCTCCTTAAAATTGCGGATCCAGACGATCCCCGGTTAGATAGTCTCCGCCATCGAATCAAGTTGGCAAACAGCAAGAATCCGCTGCGAAAATTACTTAGCAGTTGGTAAGAACCGTCACGACTTCAGTTTAGTCTGACGTGTTTTGTGCCTAAAACAGCCCGACTGTCTCGGGCTGTTGGTGTTCCAATCCTTAAGGAGCCATAGGTCTGCGAAGAACTACTTGGGTGTACCTACCGCGCGGCGACTGGGCCTTGGATAACCGATCTTTTCGAGCGCAATGTAAACTTCCTCAAGAGTCTTTTCACCAAAGTTGGAAATGCTGAGCAATTCCTTCGGTGTGCTGCGCAGTAGATCGCGTACCGTAAAGATACCGCGTTCTTCCAGGCAGTTGGTGGTGCGGACGGTCAAGCCAATCTCTGCCGTGCTCAATTCCAGTCGTTCGCGGAGCAAACGAGCGTGTTCTTCGGCTTGACTAAGGGGGATACGAGTCTGCGACATGTTTAGGTCCTTCTGGGTCAAATCGCCTTGTGTGATTGCGCTTCGGCTCGTTCCGAAGCCGTCGGGCAAAGAGTATAACGGTAGTCTGTAAACGAGCCTACTCCAGTGTGTCAAACTCCTCGGTGTCAAACATCGCTGACGACCTCCCACGAAATCACTTTGCTAGCAACCGACGACCGCAATGAGCACGACTGATTCCGCTTTGATTCACGGATTGAATGCCACGCAAGTAGCTGCGGTTACACACGTCGACGGGCCCCTGTTGGTACTGGCGGGTCCTGGCAGCGGCAAGACGCGCGTGATCACCCACCGCATCGCTTACTTAATTGAACAGGGCATTAGTCCGACATCGATCCTCGGTTTGACGTTTACCAATAAAGCCGCTCAGGAAATGCGTGGCCGGTTGCAGCGACTGATGGGAAATGATGACGTTTGGCTGGGTACGTTTCACAGTTTCTGTGTCAGGATCTTGCGACGCTACGCGAGACTGGTCGGCTTACCCGACGGCTTTAGCATCTACGATGTGCAAGACGCTGAAGCGGCTCTCAAGGAAGCGGTAACCGAGGCCAAGTTCGACATGTCGCACACGTCGCTCGGCAAATTGGCGAGCCGAATCAGCTACTTCAAAAACCGTTTGGTGACGCCCGAAATCTTGCAAGCCGAAGCCCTTTCGAGCGACGAGCATTCGGTATCGCAAGTTTATCCATTTTATCAACAGCGATTGATCCAGTGCGGGGCGGTGGACTTTGATGATATTTTGATGCACGTTGCTACGCTGCTGCGCTCGAGCCCCGATTTGCGACAGCAGTTCGACGCGCGCTATCGTTACCTGATGGTTGACGAATATCAAGACACGAACCTCGCGCAGTACGTCATCGTGCGGCATTTGAGTATCGATTATCCGAACTTGGTGGCGACGGGGGATCCTGATCAATCGATTTACGGTTGGCGCGGGGCCAACTTAAAAAACGTTTCGAATCTAGAGCGGGACTATGGGGACTTGCGAGTCATTCGGTTGGAGCAGAATTATCGCAGCACGCCGGAGATTCTTTCAGCCGCAGATTGTTTGATTCGCAACAACGAATTTCGTAAAGAAAAAGTGCTTGTTCCGTCGCGCGCGAGCGGTCGGCCTGTGCGCTTGTGCATCTATCCTACAGCTCGTCAGGAAGCAGAAGATGTGGCGGATCAAATCTCCGCTTTTGTAAACGAAGGCGATTATCACTTGCACGATGTAGCGATTCTGTATCGCACCAATGCGCAATCAAGATTGATCGAGCAAGCTTTGCTACGCCGGCAGATGGCATACCAGCTGATCGGCGGTTATCGGTTTTATTTGCGCAAAGAGATCAAGGACCTAGTGGCTTATCTGCTGCTGATCAACAATCCGGCAGACGACATCGCGTTGGTGCGGGCCATCAATGCTCCCCCGCGTGGAATTGGCAAGAAGACGATAGAGACGTTGACCGAGCTGGCGGCGCGACGGCGGGTCTCTTTGCTGGAAGCCTGTCGCATGGCGGTTCAATCCAATAGCTTTGCAAAACGAGCAAACTCGGCGGTCGCTGGCTTTCTCAAGATTTACGAGCAACTTTGCACGCTGTCACGAGGTTCGCTGTTAGAACTGATTCAAGCCACCATTGATCTGACGCAGTATCGGGACTTTTTGACAAAATCAGCCGCCAGTGAGACCGATGCGCACGAGCTGTCAGTGAACTTGGATGAATTGCTGGCTGAGGCGAATGAACTGGATCAGGCTGACGACGATGAGCGACCGGCGCTGGAAGCGTTTTTGGAGTACGCAGCGTTGCAATCCGATACCGATCGCTTGACGACTGATAGCGACATGGTCACCGTGATGACGCTGCACGCAGCCAAGGGGCTTGAATTTCCGATCGTGTTTGTGATCGCGCTCGAAGAAAATATTCTGCCGCATGCACGAACGAAAGAAGATCCGTTGGCGATTGAGGAAGAACGTCGGTTATTGTTTGTGGGCATCACGCGCGCGAAAGATCATCTGCAATTGAGCTGTGCGAAGAGCCGTGGGTTTGGGAATCAAGGTTCTGGCGTACCGAGTTCGTTTCTCATGGAATTACCTCGAGGCGAGATGACCGTTGTAGATCACACCGAGAATTTGGACGAGTACTATCACGGCAGTTCGGGCTTTGGGGACGACGAATTCAGCCAAATCGAGGCTGCTGAAGAGTTTAGTGACAGCTCGCTGGACGTTGATGATGCCTGCCAATTGCCCGCAGAGGAATTGAGAAATCGGCTAGCAAAACTTGGCAAGCGGGTTAAGCTAGGGTCGCAGGTCGCAGACGCCATGAGCGATTCAGTGACACACCTTCGGAATTGGTCGGCTTATCAACTGAACTGTGTTGTGACGCACCCACAATTTGGAAGCGGCCGCATTACCGAGGCGAGCGGCAATGGGCCCAAGCGAGCGGTTACAGTCGAGTTTTATGCAGACGGATCGCGCCGTACGTTTCGTTTGTCGCATGTACAACTGACTCTTGAGCAAGATGTTTAGTGCAATTCATGGCGGAACCGAAAGCAACCAAGTATGTGAAAGTCGCTCAACTGAAGACGATCGCGCGTTTTCGTGAGCGGCTTGGGGAGTTGGGTGTTTCGCTACCATGTGATGAAATGGTAATATCCGCCGAGCAGGGTTCGCCGCTTGCCGCGCCGATTCAACTTGGTTCCAAGTCTGTTGGAAATCGCTGGTGCATTCATCCGATGGAAGGCTGGGATGCAAACACCGATGGGACTCCAACGGAAGTAACCATTCGTCGCTGGCAACGCTTTGGCGAGAGCGGTGCAAAGCTGATCTGGGGCGGCGAAGCGGCAGCGGTTCAACTCGACGGCCGAGCGAACCCGAATCAAATGCTGGCGATGGACTCGAATGAAGCCGGCTTGCGCATATTGCTCACGACGTTACGACAATCGCATCGCAAACACTGTGGCAGCACCGATGATTTGCTGGTCGGATTGCAGTTAACGCATTCGGGGCGTTTCTGCAAACCAAACGATCACAAGAAATGGGAGCCACGCATCGCTTACCACCACCCACTACTGGATGCTAAGTTCAAGATCGATCCACAGAATAATACGGTCGTTTGGACCGACAGCGACTTGGAGCGATTGATCGATGGCTACGTGTCAGCGGCAAAATTAGCGCAGCGGGTTGGGTTTGAATTCGTAGATATAAAGGCCTGTCACGGTTACTTGTTACACGAGTTCTTGAGTGCGCGTGTACGGCCGGGCAAATTCGGTGGCGATCTCAATGGGCGAACTCTCATCTTGCGGACGATCATAGAACGTGTGAAGAGCGAATGCCCAGGGCTGCTGATTGGTGTCAGGCTGAGTATCTTTGACATGTTGCCATATCAACAATCGGACGGTGTCGGCAGCCCCATGTCATGGCCGGCCGACCAGCCTTACCTCTACGGTTTTGGAAACAGCCCCGACGATCCCATGCAGATCGATTTGGAAGAGCCGCTGCAATTGCTCAAATGGTTGCGTGAACTGGGCGTAATTGCCGTCAACCTGTCGTGCGGCAGTCCTTATTACAATCCGCACATTCAACGTCCAGCGATTTTTCCTCCCAGCGACGGCTATCAACCGCCTGAAGATCCGCTGGTGGGCGTCGCACGTCAGATTCAAACCGTGGCTGCGATCAAAAAACTGATGCCCGATTTGCCGTTGGTGGGTACCGGTTACTCGTACCTACAAGATTACTTGCCGCTGGTGGCACAGGCTGCGGTGCGCCAAGGGCTAGTTGATATCGTCGGGCTGGGACGCATGGTGTTGTCGTACCCTCGTATGCCAGCCGATTCGCTGGCAGGAAAACACCCCGAACGCAAGCTCGTTTGCCGAACTTTTAGCGAATGTACGACTGCGCCGCGAAATGGAATGGTAAGCGGTTGCTATCCACTGGACGAGTTTTACAAACAGCGTCCTGAGCGTGCAGCACTCGCTGATTTGAAAACGTAGTTAACAATCGCAATCGCAGAGCTATTCAAACATGCAGCCGGAGCCGCATTGGGGGCGACCGCAGGTTGGAGGTGCGGAAGTGGTTGGGAGGTTTGAGCCGTTGATATTCGGTGCGGCGCTAACGCTCAAAAGCTTTTCCATTTTCATTGAACCGCACGCCGGGCATTCGGGCTTTTCGGCACCCCGCACTAGCACTTCGGATTCGCGTAGACATTCTTTGCAGTGGTATTCGTAGAGTGGCATATACTTAAAGCGTCTTTAAGGGTTGAAGGTTGCGACCATTTTCATCGATAATAACCAATGCCTCGAACAAGTACAGCCTGGAAGCAGTTGTCGGATCGCATTCTGACCGTCGCACAAATTCGTGAAGATCATCGATGCCATGCTGGGCACCGGGGCCTCTGGCGAGCCGAAAGCACCGTTGGGCGACTGGATCGGCTTGGCGAATCAAACCACGGCTCAGCGCATCGCGATCGACATACCGACAGGCTGGGACGCAACGACTGGAGAGCAAAGCGCGAACACTTTCAAAGCCGATGCGACCTTGACTTTCCTCGCCCGCAAGCCTCCTATGAGCCTGCCTACTGCGCTGAAACTCCTGGGCGAAATCATCCTATTACCGATTGGAATCCCCGAGGAGCAGATTGAAGAACTGATGGCAGCGATTGCTTAGAAACGACCGCGCGGTGCATAGTAGTGCGAGTGTCCGTGATGGTAGGCCGGGACGGGTTGATAGTAAGTCTCGGTGATCACTGGCGTGCTGTAGTAGACCGGTTGTTCGCGAACAATCACGGTGGATGGTTGGGTTACGATTTGCTGAGCAGGGTAGGGGGCGGCGACTTGGGTGGCCAGCGGGGCGGACTGCATAGCGCTGATCACGTAGTCGCTCACGCCTTGTTGATGCATGGCGATGATCTCTGAAACTTCAAGGCGGCGTTGAACACCTTTTGTATTCACGTGGTTGATGATCAATTGTTCGCTCAAGCCGCTACGTGACATGGAGATCACGTCGCTCATGCTGACACCGGAAGCCATGACAACTTGTTGCTGAGCATAGCGACCTTGGTTATAGGCTTGCTGTTGATTGTAGCGATCACGAGCGATGTGGTTGTCCTGACTGCGACCGAGGAGTCCGCCGGCGATCGCGCCTACGGCCCCGCCGATTAGTGCGCCCTCAGGTGTCTCATGGTTTTGGTGACCAATGATCCCACCAATGACCGCACCAGTAGCACCACCGACTACGGCTCCCTGCCCGGTTCGAGTCTGACCGTAAATGGAAGGCGCAAGAACGGTGGGGAGAAATATGACGCAAAGGGTAATCGACAGTGCTGTTCTTAACATTCTTCGGTGCTCACAGGAAATGGTCAGTTTGGCGTTTTAGTGCAGTGCAAACGCACGCTTGCGTCGATTTGGACACCGCCTCTTTCATCGACATACCAAGTTGGCCAACTGAAGTAAACAGAATCTAGCCGTCATGAAGTCCCAGGGGGTGTGGCGAAGCGGTGCCGGTAGAACGCCTGCATTCGCCCCGGTACCTAGATTCGTACGCACCGGTAGTTCGTTGAACAGGTTCCCAATACAAGCAATGGTCGGGTAGCGCCCTTCGAAGTAGTGAAACCCGGCGCGGGGGCATGGTGGAAAGGAATAAGGTCATGTTGACTAATTACAACTTCGATTGGCTCTTTTTGAAGATGGGTGTTGCCAACTACGATTCGGTGGATTGGAGGACCGCACGCGGTTTGCTGAGCTTGCGCAGCGAACTCTTGGCTTGTTCGGGTTGGAGTAGATCGATTTGGTCTTGCTGCGAACCGGATAGTTTCATGTAGAGTTCTTTGAGTTTTTCGGTACTGATGCGTTCTCCGCTGGCTTCGTTTGGGTAGGTCAGCGCGCGAATCCAATAGACGAGCGTGTCGACGTAGGCCTCGGTGCTGTTCAGGCCATGCAGGATGTTCCTGGCTTCTGGAGACATTCTGGATGCTAGATCTTCGAAATCTGACATCTTGATTTCGCAACCTGCGAGGTTTGCATGGAGGTCCATGTTTACGTCTTTTAACGCGTCGTAATGCCCGTGAACAATCGTGTATTTGAGTTGCATATTCTCGGCCCAGCTCTCGATGGCGGTTGCGTCTGCGGGTGGTATTTTCTTGGCAAACTGCTCAGCCATGTATGAGCTAATTAGATGCAGTAGCTCGCTTTTTCGATTCTCCAGCGGCAAATCAAACAGGCTGGACCGCTGCGTCATACTCTGTTTTTGCAATAATAATTCGTAGCTGCGGGCGGCGGCCAGATAGGTTTGCTTGGTGGCAGGATCTGAATAAATACTCTCGATAATCTTACGCAGCTCTGATTGCCGCGACGGCTCGCGCTGCTGAAACTCCCTTAAGTTAACACTCAATCGACCTCGATCAGCAGCGTCAAGTTTCTTAACCCACTCACGCCGCCCATTCAATGGAATTGGCACCGCGCCATCGCCCACCAAACCGAGTTCGGCATCTTTGAAAGCGGGTGCCAAGCCGGGTTCGCTAACCAAAACCTCTAACCATTCCAACGAATCAATATTGGACAGCGAACGCCAATCGACCAGGATCGGAAGATC
>JAYVHC010000168.1:0-2059 GCA_043771575.1 Planctomycetia bacterium | reverse complement strand
CTGACGCACTGCGGCTGATCCCGTTTTACCAATTTGATACAGCCCTAGCTTCGGAACAACGTATGCGCAGCATGACTAGCTCTGAGATATCCATTGCCGCAGAAATCACCTTGGTGAGAATGCGAAGAACCCGCGGTGCTTCACGGCAAGGCTCGATCTACCTCCTCGTGCTGGGTTCGACATTAATCGTGGCGGTTCTTGGGCTGGGTGGCTTACAGGCAGTTCGCTCTCAAGCTCGCAATGCTAATTTACTACGTGATTCCTCTGCGGCTGCTGATCTAGCCCTTTCCGCCATCGCTCACGCACGTTTGAAAGTCAAACAGGACGCGAGTTGGAGAACCACCTACGCCAGTGGTGCTTGGTCGACTGAGCAATCGCTTGGGAGTGGCGCCTTTAGTTGGAAAATCGTGGATGCGAGCACGGGCGGCAGCGTACTGCATTCTGGTGTCAATCCATTGAGCGATACCGCAATGGTAAAGATCTGCGGAAAAGGCCGAGTTGGTTCGGTGCTGCATACAACTACCGTGCAACTCGCCGTGACTAAGAATCCCTATGACGCGGTCGAAACGGCGTTGTACGCCGGTGGCAGTGTCACTTTGAACTCGAGCACCCCGCTAACTGTTTCAGGAGCGCCCTTGGCTACCGCTGGGTTCTTCAGCAATAGCATCAATTTTACCGGAGATGTCGAGGCCCTAGCCATCATTAACTCGGGCACGCTGACGGGTACGCAAACTTCCCCTGCCTCACAGAAAACAACTCCTCCTAACAGCGTCTGGGATATCTACTTCCCGCTGGCGACACAAATTCCATGGAATACCAGTTACATCTTTAATTCCGCTGGAAAGTACAACTTCAAAACCAATATTCTAACACCCACGTTGAGCAATTTCACTACGCCAGTGACCAATGCCGATGGCGTCTACTACGTCTCCGTTCCTGCGGGACTCGGTAAACTGCAGATCGATTGGATACGGATCAACTGCACGATTCTATTCGACGTGCAAGGGGCCGGAACCACAGTCCATTTTGGGGCTCACATCCTGTGGACTCCGTTCCGATCGGACTATCCTATGGCCATCATCCGCAATGCCCAAACGGTCGAACTGGACTCGTTAACCGCCATGTTGGCAGAAGGGAGCAACAATAATGGCGCCGGAAATGCGAACTATAACCCAGCTGGTTTTCCGTACAATAGCGTTTCGAATACTAACACGACGGGTGCCAATTACGTTTCGCGTTTGTATGGACTGATTCATGTTATGGGGGGCGTGGGAGACTTTCCCACCGTCACTAACATCTTTCCTCAACTCCATTCGATCGGCAGCATCATCGTCCCTGGTGCCGTAAACTACACCGGTGGCAGTGCGACGCCGGACGCCACTCTGACATGGGACCCGGCCCTAGCCTCGAATCCGCCACTTGGATACTATACTTTGCAGCTTACGCCGATTTCAGGTAGCTGGAAGCAAGAGCTTGCGCCCTGATCCACCATGACGCAATCGATTTCATATTGCAGGGGACGTTGCGTGACATCAGAAGGCGAGTCTTTCCGAGACTCGCAATTACCGCGATAAAATCGCGCTATCCGTCTCGGAGACCTTACCCACATTTGTTACTGGAGCTTTGTGAGCCGCTGGCAAACTAGCCACGGGTCTCGAAGTTGTTGTCGTGGGCTGTTTGTGGTTCGTCCAAATGCTTGTTTGCTAGCCGCGAATCGTTTGGCATTTGACAATCACCGAGCAGGTTGAGTCGTCTGCTCCGAAACCCGCAGCTAACGCCGACTGCTCACTAAAACGAAAGTCTGTTACAGCATTCGATGCCCAGTGGCTGTGACGCATAACTAGTTACTTGTAACTCTTCTGGGTAAGCATGAGCTTGGAGAGACGGACCTACGTAGCTATTTGCGTTGAAGTTCTTAATGATGACTGTTTCGAGCAAACGGATTTTTGTGTAAAACACGTGTCATCCCCTGGCGGAATTATTTGCCGCCTGCGTTTTGACGTGTTTTTAAGACACATCGTTATTTGAAAGTTCAATTTGTGAACGGTGTGCCTCTGAT
>JAYVHC010000167.1:0-7123 GCA_043771575.1 Planctomycetia bacterium | reverse complement strand
CATCCACCGGGCGGATCAAGTTACTTCGCCGACGGCAACGGTGCGGCGTCGACTGACGCAACGGGCTCTTACTCCGACTCGAGCTCAGGCGGCTCGCCGTCAAGTGATGGCAGCCCAGCGAACGGCGGTTTTGCAGATGGCAAAGCTGGCGGAGACTCCCCTGGTAGCGGTGCCGGCCACCGTGCGGGTGCTGGAAATGGAGAATTTGCTGACTCGTCCAGCCGCACCACTGGTGGTAACACTGGTGCGGGCCCAGGTAACGGCGGACCAGGTAACGGCGGACCAAACAATAGCGGCGGTTCTGCGAATGGTCCCGCACCAGGAGCGATGGGGCAAGCAGGGGGAAGTGCTTCTGCTCCCGGCGGGGCCAGTGGCGGCAGCGGTGCGGCTTCCATGGGCTCGGCTATGAATTCGCCAGCTGCTAATGCGGCTCAAGACCCAACAGCCAAACCTGGAGATCCGGTTCAAGCGGGCACACCATCGCTTAACATGGATATGAATCGTAACAATGGTCAAGGCACAGGCGATACACAAACCCAACCGGTTGCGCGGCAGCGTGGACGCAACTGGGCGTGGAATGAAGGGCCACTCTCCAAAACGCCAGTGGTGCGCTCGATTCGCGTTGTTTGTTACAATGATCGTTGGGTTTTGATGCAAGATAACAAAACAACGTCGAATCAAGTCACCGTACCGATCGGCCAAAGTCCACAAGCCAGTGCGGAAAAACTTGCACAGGCAATTACCGATCGCGTCGGGGGTTGGGGCATCGCGCTTGGCGGTGGCTACTGGAAACCAGAGTTGTTAGTAGATGTCGCACCAGGTGCCGAAGGTCGTTTCGGGCAACTCGAGCGCCTTTTAGAAGGCAGTGGACTGAACGTCAAACGTCGAGCCGCTGTTAAGTAACTTCGAGAACGCATTCATGCCAAGACACGACGAAGAACACATTTCAGTTGGCGAGGACTCGTTCCTGGATACGACCGCCAACTTAGTCGGCATCATGATCATTTTGGTGGTTCTGGTAGGTTCAAAAACCACCACGGATGCGCATGAACACGGCAAAGAAATGGCCGCTCAAGTCGAGGCGGAATATTTGCTCGCCGAGCCCGTAAAGCGAGCGCAGGGGCTGCAGCACGCTCTCGTCGAACAAGCGATTCAGATTCAAGAACACTCGCTCGAAGCCGAATATCGTCGAGCAGAACGTGATCGTTTGCTCGAACAGGTCACCCTTGCTCGACAAGCCGTCAACGAGGAACTCGGTGCAACGGACGACACTCAGCGAAAATCGATTGAAAAACAACGAAAACTCGAACAACTCGATTCCCAACTGAAGAAGACCAATACGATGCTTGGTGCAGCCGAAGAGCATAAGCGTCCCAAGATCGTCCTCGAGCATCTTCCGACTCCGATGGCCAAAACGGTATTCGGTCGCGAATTGCATATCCGCTTGCAACATGGACAGGTCACCGTCGTGCCGTGGGATCAGTTGATCGAAATGCTCAAAAGCCAATTGCCGCTCGCAGCCCAACGCAACGCATCGCGCGGTGGAATCGAAGAAACGCTCGGCCCTGTTGGTGGTTTCATGATGCGGTACAAAATGGCGGCCGTGCGCGGCGGTTTCGAACTTGACCGCTTCGAAATCGAAACCACTCCGGACAACCAAGGCGAGTCACTCGAATCCGCTCTCTCACCTTCCGGTCGCCTGCGTTTAGATCTTGCTAGCCGCGATCCCGCTGAGACTGTCGTCACTGTGTGGGTCTATCCGGATTCCTTCGACCAGTTTCGGGTACTCAAAGCAGCTCTGTTCGACGAAGGCTTTTTATGTGCCGCACGTCCACTGCCGGACGGTATGCGCATCGGTGCCTCACCCCGCGGTTCGCGCAGTTCGGCGCAATAACAAGTGCTTCATCCAACCTAAGTCCTGACCAAAGTCGACCCACAAATTCTGGTGACGAAACTGTTTTATGCTCTCTGCGTTCTATTGTGGCAGATCAGTATATCTTCCGTTTCCATCCCAATAGGGATTACAGACAATAGCCGGTGGTTGAGCGGAGCAACACCACCGGGCTTTTGTTTGAGTGAGCCGACGGCGTTAGCTGCGGCAAGCAGGACGCACTCGATACATCCGCATTTCGTTTTTCGCAAGTTGATCGTAGAATAAGCAGAGCTCGCTTGGAATGTTCGCGTCACTCACGACAGATAACCATGGCCTTCAATCTAAATCCTGTCGACAATTACCTCCACGGCAGTTGGGAAGCGCTCGGTAACGGCGCGCCGATGTTGGTCGCGCTCGCGCAGTTATGTAGCGATCGCTGGGTCCGTGGTCAGTCTACGACGGTTGATGTGAACTCGCTTAGCGGTGAAGCTCAAGCGATCCTCTTTGCCGGCCAGGGTCGCGGCATCGTTGAAATCAAAGCGGTGAATTCGGCATTCGATGCAGCGGCTAGGCTGTTGGCAGTTTACGTGGAACTGGACGATGAACATACGATCGCATTTCGGGACGCAAAAAACCCTGAAGTCACAGTCCGCTTTCTGGATGGTTTTCGCGAACTTTGCGAAAAGGGGTTGATGTTGCACCATATCTATCGCGATTTTTCGCTTGCCCCGAGTGCGCTTGAGTTGGCGAGAACGATCGAACGCAAGCAAGTGCAGCATCTGCTGGACAAGGCCACCGAATTTGGACTGCATGATTGATGGCCAACCGATTTGCGAAGCGTTTCTCCGGCACGCGCGCATGCATTGCATGGCTATGTCTTCTGTGCGTTGTTCCCTTCGTGATCTGGGCCTGTCTGCGCGCCGATCCTGTGACCAATGAGGCCGCCAAGTCCATTTCCGTATCGGAGCCGCTTCAGCCGATCGAACCTAGGGCTGACTCACGCGCATCGTTCGATGAACAACCAACGGGTACTCATGCACTTGAACCCGTGTTGGCACTCGCTCGTAGAGCGCTATCGCGAATGCAAGACGAAGTCGACGACTACACGGGACGAATGTTCAAGCGTGAACGTATCAACGGAACGTTAGGTAGCGAAGTGCAAATGGAGTTTAAGATTCGAACGCGACGGGAAACCGATGGCAAGCTCTCGCGACCCACTTCAGCTTATCTAAAATTTCTTGAACCCAAGTCGGCGCGCGGCCGCGAAGTCATTTGGACTGAGGCCGCGAACAAAAACCGATTGACTGGCCACGAAGGCGGTTTCTTGAATTTGATGCGCGTTGAACTCGAACCCACAGGCATGTTGGCGATGATGGATAACAAGTACCCCATTACTGAAATCGGGCTTACGCGTTTAATCGAGAAACTGATTGAAAAAGGTGAACGCGATCGTCAGGTCGGACCCTGCGAAGTGCAGATCGTCGAAGACCAACGCGTCGGGGATCGCGTTTGTCAGCTCATTCAAGTCACTCACCCGGAAAGAGATCCGCGCTACGACTTTTATATCGCGCAGATCTTCATCGACACCCAACGCATGATTCCGCTGCGCTACGCAGCGTTTTTGTGGCCCCAAAAGGCTGGAGGTGAGCCGCTGCTGGAAGAAGAGTACACTTATTTGGATGTGAAACTAAACGTCGGTCTGACCGATACCGATTTCGATCCCAACAATCCCGACTACCAATTCCCTTAACCGACCAGCGCGGCAGTCCTGCCTGCGAGCGTTGCTAAACCTGCTCAGTTTGAAGAATAGATTTCATGCTCGTCATACAAAACTTCTTCCATAAAATAGCCCTAGCAAGCGTCTCGAATAACTTGCGCATTGGTTGTTAACATCGACGGAATTGCCGCTTGACTCAGGAGTTTCGAATCAGTTTACGTGAATAGCCGTCGCGATCATGAACTTTACTATGCTAGGACCTCATGCATGACTTGGCCGTAATCTATATCCAGTCGTTTGCGTCCAGGTATTTCTAGTTTGCGGGCATCTAGCCCCAATAGCTGATAGATGGTGGCGTGAAGGTCGGTAACGTAATGAGGATGCTCAATCGCATGGAAGCCGAGTTCGTCGGTGGCTCCGTGAATTCCAGGCTTGATTCCGGCTCCGGCCAGCCAAATCGTGAAGCCGTGTGGATGGTGGTCACGACCGGTGGCCGATTTGTTGAACATGCCAAATTCAACTCCCGGTGTACGGCCGAATTCAGTGGTGAATACAACGATCGTATCGTCGAACATCCCTCGACGTTTCATGTCTTTTAACAAGCCGGCAATCGGCTTGTCAATCCGCTCGCAAGAACGCGCATGATTCTTTTGCAGATCGCTGTGCGAATCCCATTCGCCATAGTCACTGAGATAAACGAGCGTGTATCGCACGCCGCGTTCGGCGAGCCGGCGCGCGGCTAGACAGCGTTGTCCATAGACGGCCGTGGTTGGATTGTCGATGCCATAAAGCTGCTGTGTGGCCGCAGTCTCGTCGGCAAGATTCAGCGTTTCTGGCACCGATTGCTGCATGCGGAACGCGAGTTCATAGGCATTGATGCGAGCCTGCAGTTGCTTGTCTCCTGGAAACTCTTCAGCGGTGATGCGATTGAGCTGCTGCAAGAACTCAAACTCGCCACGTTGTTCTATAGCGCTTACGTCGTCTCCACGCTTGCCGAACGACAACGGGTTCGCCGCATCGAGATGCAACTGCACTCCACCGTAGCTCGGCCCAAGATAGTGGGCATCAAAATTCTCTTTGACGCGAGGGTCTTTGAATTCTCCGAGAAAAACAAACTGCGGAAGGTTCTCGTTAAGGGTTCCCAAACCATAGTTCAGCCAAGAACCAATGACAGGTTCGGGAGTGTCGAGTTTATGACGGCCAGTATGCATCTGAAACTCAGCAGCATGGTCATTGTCTGTCGTCCACATCGAACGCACAACGGCCAGATCATCGGCACAACTCGCTAGATGCGGCAGCCAATCGCTTACGTCCAGACCGTTCTCGCCGTACTTCCTAAAGCCAACTTGTAGTGGGAATATTTTTGAATGGAGTTCGCGGTCTATGCCGACCACGGATCTTGAACGTTCAAGATAAATTGGTAGTTTCTGGGGATTCGGCAACTTGGTTTCGTCGTATGTTTTGCCGCTAAGCGTATTGAGCAGCGGTTTTGGGTCAAAGGTTTCCATTTGGCTAACTCCGCCAGACAGAAAGATCCAGATGACATTCTTGGCTTTGGGTGCAAAGTGAGGCCGACCATCGGGTGGAGTGTGACTTGCCGTCTCGGATGCTCGAACAAATCCATCCTGATGCAGTATCGAGTTCAATGCGATTCCGCCGAAGCCGAGCCCTAAGTCGTTGAGAAATGTGCGTCGTGAACGACCGCAGAAAGTGGATTGTGGTTTGTTCATCGAATCTCCTTTGGCTCTAACGCACCGTCACGAAATCGTTGTGGTTCATTAAAGCGTGCACTAAATTTTCACGTGCTCTAGTGGCGGGCTCGAGAGCAGACACGCCGCTGCCGGCGGACGTCAATCGAATAGTCTGCGCGCGAAGAAACTCTTCCGCTGCGGACCATTCAGCTGTCAACGGCTCACGGTTTAGCACTTGCAAGAATGCGAGCCGCGAAAACCTTGCCGTGGCTGTGCCTTGGCCTTCCGCCTGGGCAGACTCCCACAATCGCTTCGCCAACGAGCGACTGAGTGACTTTGTCAACTCGCTGTTCGACAGCGCGAGAGCCTGTTGCGGCTGCACAGATGTTGACCGCTTGTAACAATCGCAGGGATTGGCGGCATCGAACAACTCTAGAAATTCCATCTTCTCCTCACCGTGATGAGCAAAGTAGAGACTGCGACGATGCGACGTCATCCCCTGCTTGTGATCGATTTCATGTCCGCCCATGCGATTATCCAGTTCCTCAGCAACTTGCAGCAGGCTGTCCCGCAAGACCTCCGCTTGCATGCGAGTCGCCGGAAAACGCCAATACTTTTTGTTGTCGGGATCTACCTGATGGGCTGTAGCCAGGGTAGGAGCATGCCCCGACGAGCTAGGCAACTGGCTGGTAAGTTGATACGTCAGACTAGTCGCAATCAATCGATGTATGTGTTTCATCGACCATCCCGATTCCATCAGTTCGCAAGCTAACCAGTCGAGCAATTCCGGGTGAGTCGGTTGGCTACCATTGCGACCAAGGTCATGCGTAGTGTCAACCATTGCCTGTCCAAAGTGCCGCAGCCAGATGTGATTCACGGCAACTCTCGCGGTCAAGGGATTATCTTGGTTAGCGATCCAACGCGCCAACGTAGTGCGGCGACCTGATGTCACCTGCGGATACTTGGGCGACAGAGCTGTATACTCACCCGTTTCTTTTGCGAGGGTCTCATCCGCTGATTTCACCGCACTCGCTGCAACAGCACGGCTTTGCTGTGCCCCTTGCAATTCCTTATTGGCTGCATCCCGTGAAGATTGATCGGGCTGGCTGGAAGCAGCCGCAATCTTCATTTCTGTCGACGCGATAACCACATCGATTGTCGCCAAGTTCGCTTTCGCTTTTGCCACCGCAGTTTCGCGTTCACTCCGATAGGCCTGCTGAATGAGGGCTTTCACGCCATGATCGGCCTGTGTGTCTTCGGCCAGCAGGCCAGTCTTATAGCGAGCGGTGTCGGCTGCAATACGTTGTTCAAGGGTTGCGAGTTCTTGCTCTGCCGCCTGGATTTTTGTTGTAGCGGCGGCGACCTTCAGGGCCGGCAGGCGCAGAGCCTGTTGTGCGGCTGCAAATCGCGTCGCGGCCGCCTCAACCGACCGATTCATGGATACTCTCGATACAATTTTGGAGGTCGCCGGAGGCTGACAGAATGCAGTTAGGGTCCATAGCAGAGAACCATGCGCAGCGGTAAAGTCAACGATATCCTTGCCTTCCAAACAATCTGGTGCTTCAAAATCGAATTGGAGCAGCGGCCTGCCATCGGCTTGAGCAAATGTAAGCATATCGTAAAAGGCTTTCGTCCCGGTGCGACAATCAATAAACAGCCCGCGTTTGCCATTTGCTTGCGGCTTCCAGCCATTCAAGGCGGCGGGTACGTCACGCACAATCACTTTACCGTCGGACAACGATCTGACCGTCAGTAGGAACTGATTTTGCGCAAGCTTCAACTGCATCTGTATCTGGAAGCGATCCTGTCCCTGCTCGATATCGTATTTTCCCGCAACGAATT
>JAYVHC010000166.1:0-6194 GCA_043771575.1 Planctomycetia bacterium | reverse complement strand
GGTAAGTAGAATCCGATAGCTCCGATAAATAGCAAACGAATAAGGGCAGCGTACGTCGCTCCATAGAGATAGACGGACACACCGCCACCCAGCGCTAGAAACAGCATCGCGCAGGCAGCGCGAATGGATAAGTAGACGATCGGTGCGGTCTCGCTACGGAAGCCAGCTTCGACTAGGCTCTGACGCAGTTTACCCATTTCCGCTTCGGTCGTCGGCGTTAATGGTTTAGCAAGTGCAGGCGACGCCTTTTTCAAAACGCGCGCGATCGCTTCACTCTTCTTCGAATCGCGGTCATTGCTCAGGCGACTGCGCGGATCGCTAAGCTCTCCCAAGCGGCGACCTGCGCGATCATCGTCGGAGGTGAAGAAACTGAGGATCAACCAAGTCAAGGCGCCGATCGCCAGGAAGCTGGCGATGGGAATAACTAGGCTTGTCGAGAGCGTGAGGGCTACCAGCATGTTCTAAACCTTGATGCTAATGATCTTGCGAATGGTGAGCGCGCCAACAAACTGTAGCACCAATGCACCGCCCAGTAACTTGCGGCCAGTCTCATCGTTGAACAGAACCATGGCGTAATCGCGATTCAAGTAATACATCGTCACGAACAAAGTCGGTGGTAAGGCAAGCAGTACAATTCCAGACAAACGACCTTCGCCCGTGAGCGCAGCGATCGTACCTGCGAGTTTAAAGCGCTCGCGAATCAGTTTGCCGATTTTGTCAAGAATCTCAGCCAAGTCACCTCCGGTCTGCCGTTGCAGCAACACTGCGGTCGCGAAGAAGCGCAAGTCCATATTGGGAACTCGCATTGTCATACCTTCGATCGCTTCTTCGAGTGTAATTCCCAAGTTTTGTTCTTCGAACGCTCGTCCAAACTCGCGCGAAATCGGCTCATGCATTTCGGAGGCAACCAGACCGAACCCCGCAGCTAGTGAGTGACCGGCGCGCAGTGAGCGACCGAGCAGTTCTAGGGCTTCGGGGAGTTGGTTATTAAAACGGTTGATGCGGCGAGTGCGACGCATGAAGAGCCAGAATAGCGGCAGTACGCCGGTGGAGATCGCGAACAATGGCAACAGATATTTGGGAGTGGGAGTAACAATACAAATCGTTGCACCGACGGCAGCCGAAATCACGCAAATCGTCAAAAACTTGCTGCCCGACATTTGCACATTAGCTTGCTCGAGCAAGTGCGTGAAATTGCCGATCTTGGCGAGGATTTCGTCAGCAAACGTGGCTGAGTCTTCCAAAGGACTAGACAGCAGACTGGGACGATCGGCATTGGCTCCGCGGCCCCTACTTTTGCCAGTCATCGCCAGCAAGCGTTCGCCGGCCATACTCTCGGACGTTGGACGCAATGCAACGGCCACGCCGCCAACTAAGGCAGCGACGCAAATGCCAACGGAGATCATGATAACAATGGGTAACATTGGCGAACTCTCTGCAACCTACTGGGCAATTCGATCAAATAATAGCGTGAACCAATCGGCACTATGCCTTCATGATTTCTCGCTGACGGAATGCACTGGCTGGCAGTCGGACACCGGATTGCTCGAGCCGATGCATAAAGCTTGGACGAACGCCGGTGCATTCAAAGTGTCCGTGAGCCTTGCCATTTTCATCGATTCCATCTTGAATAAATTTGTAAATGTCTTGCATAACCACCGTATCTTGTTCCATACCGACGATCTCGGTAATGTGCGTTACGCGGCGGGAACCACCTTGCAAGCGGTTGGATTGGATGATCAAGTTTACGGCGCTCGATATCTGTTGACGAATGGCTTTGATCGGCAAATCGAAGCCTGACATCATTACCATCGTCTCCAGGCGTGCCACGCCGTCGCGAGGATTGTTAGCGTGGATCGTAGTTAGCGAACCATCGTGACCAGTGTTCATAGCTTGCAGCATGTCCAGCGTTTCTCCGCCACGACACTCACCGATAATGATCCGTTCGGGACGCATACGCAAAGCGTTTTTCACCAAATCAGTCGCGCTTACACCACCGCTGCCTTCAATGTTCTTTGGCCGCGTTTCCAATCGTACGACGTGATCTTGTTGCAGTTGCAATTCGGCAGCGTCTTCGATCGTAACGATACGTTGATCGTTCGGAATAAAGCTGGTAAGCGTGTTGAGTAGCGTTGTTTTGCCAGAACCTGTTCCACCGCAAATGATCATGTTTAACCGCGCTTTGATACAGCCTTCCAGCAACATGACCATTTCAGGCGTGATGGCTTTGTAGTTCAGCAGGTCTTCCAGCTTCAGCGGGTTGGAACCGAAGCGACGAATGGAAACTGCTGCTCCGTCAAGAGCCAGAGGGGGAATGATCGCGTTCACACGGGAGCCGTCCTCGAGGCGCGCATCTACCATCGGGCAGGTCTCATCGACGCGACGCCCAACTTTGGAAACAATTCGATCAATGATCTGCATTAAGTGATTGTTATCGCGAAACTCGACTTCGGTCTTTTCCAGACGTCCGCGACGCTCGACGTAAATGTTCTTTGGACCGTTTATCAGAATGTCGCTGATCGTCGAGTCCTTGAGTAGCAATTCCAGCGGCCCGAGTCCAAAAGTTTCATCGAGCACTTCTTCTATGATACGATCGCGTTCAGCGCGGTTAAGGAGCGTGTTTTCAGCGTCGCAGAGATGTTCCACAACCAGGCGAATTTCGCGGCGGAGCACTTCGCCCTTCATGTCACCAATACGGCTAAGGTCGAGCTTGTCGACCAACTTGCTATGAATGCGGCGTTTTGTTTGTTCGTATTCTTCGGCTTTGGTTTGTTCAGGAGTACGAAACGGCTGGTTAAGAGTTTTCATAACGCGATCCCGCAAGGCTTACAAGAGGCGACAAAATGGGCTGAGCAAGCCTACATCGCACTTAGAGTTTACATTGCCGGTCGCGTCGACTTTGGCGCGAAACAGTTACTTTGCGGTCTCTCTGGATGGATTGTTCGGATTGGGAAAGCGATGCAGCAAATAAACGCGTGAAGTGTCCGACATATAGTGACCTTGTTCATAGTTAAGACTCGCTCGTAGGTGCTTCTCCGCCTCCTCCGCATTGCCGATCGAATCGTAGTAAAGGCCAACATAAAGTTCGCCGTAAAACACCGCTTCCTTGCGAGCAGGTCCCGCGGCGGCTTTTTCCGCAACGGCTAATACGTCTTCAGGCTTCGCCTCCCCTTTGAGCATTTGCAAAATCGCCATCATCGGTTGACGCGCATCGCCGCGGCTCGGAATGACCGATTTTTTGGCGGCTTCCAAACTTTCCGATTTTGCCACGCAAAGATAGTACCAAGCGGAATTTTCAACGTCGTTCGGATTAACGTCGTGATGCATTTTGAACTGTTGCGCGCCCTCCTCCCACTTGCCACAAACGCTGAGCGCGATGCCACGCTGCCAATTGTCAGGTGCGCGTTCCGCAAGCAGCGCATTGGCCCGATTAAATAGCGGCAAACTCTCTGTGGCCTTGCCCGCCAGGAACAGCACTTGAGCGGCAGACTGCTGCACCTCTCCGGAATCCTTGGCTAACTCAGCCGCCTCCGTCGCTTTCTTAGCCGCTTCGTCGTACTTCTTGGAAGATAGGTCTGGCCCAGCTGATCGGAGCAAGCCGCTCGCCTTTTGCAAGTTGTCTTGCGCTCGCGCGCAGGATGTCTGAGATGCCAGCAAGCAAGCGGCGAACATGACTGTGACCAATTGCTTCAATAGAAAATTCATTTTCATGTTAGCTTTTCGGATAAAATAGTTAGTGAGGCAACCATTGCACAGCATCGATAATAACGTGTCCATCGGTGTCAGCGTTGGAGATTTCGACGTAGCCCAGTCTACCGGCGGCGAATTCAAAGACGCCCAGCGAAAGGAACACCTCGCGCACGGGAGGCTTCTTCTGTTGATTGACGATCACTCTCTTCTCGCCACCTGCAAAATGAATTGTAACCGGCACGTTGCTGGCGCGGTTGTTGTGGGCGGTGTAGGCAACTAGCACTTCGTACTTGCCCGCAGCTGGCAAATTTGGTGTGAACTGCGCCCACTGCTGCCCCTTGCGATCATTTCCATCGTGAGCGTACCCGGCTCCGACGAAGGGCGAAACGGATTGACCAAGCGATTCGAAGCCGGTCAGTTGAGCTTCCGAATCGTCGACAATGATCCCTCCCAGTTGCTCAACGGTGAGCCGCGTAGAAGCCGCCGCGCGTGGTGATTCGAAGTCTAGCACCTGTTTGTCGGCAAGTAATAGCACGGATAACTTCGCGTAATCAACTTGTTGCACCGAAGTCTTCGCATCGATAGCAATCGACGCAGCGGTGGCAGCGCTCTGCCCTAAAACCATGAAGACAGGTTCCATACGAATGCTGCCGTAAGCGATGTGACTGGCAGCCATGCAAACCGGAACGAGCAAATTTGTGCATTCAATTTCACGTGGACGGATACTGCGGTAGCTGATCGGATATGGGCGCGTGCCGATTTGGATATCGCCTTCGTTTCGAGCGAAGCCTTCTGCGTTCACGTAACGTTGCGTGTTGTGACTGTCCATGTTGTAGGCACCCATGCCGACGCTGTCAGACACAATTTCTTGCCGTTTGCAGTTTTTTTCGCTCATCACGTAGTCAGAAATCATTCGCCGAGCTTCGCGAACGTACAGTTGCCGTGGCCAATTGTCGTTATCCAAAAATTCATCCTTGGCCAACGCGATGTTGTTAAACTCTTTGCGAATCGGTTCAGGCACTCGTGGGTTGTTAGCAATTGTCCACATCAGGCCCTTTTGATACGCTTCATGCTCCTTCCAAATCCGCTCGCGGCTTACGTAATCCGCTTCGGGATAGTCGTAATTCATCCCGATATTGTCAGTGCTAATCGCAAAGTTGTTGTTCGTGTCGGTCTTGCGATTAGGCATCCAAATGGGATTCCAGGGTGGACGCATATCGCCCGCTTCGAAGTTGCGGAGCAGTAATTCGAATCGCAGTTCGTCGTAGCCTTCGGGCTTAGGCCAGGGGCGTCGGTTGTCCGGAGAATCTGTGGTACACATGCGAAAATTGTAGGCTTGAATGCGATGGTCACCGTCACCCTCGTTGCCAGTGGGCGCGGGCCAAACGCCCGGAAGCAGACCACTTCTGGAGTCACCGCGTTGGCGATAGGGATCAACGCGCTTTATGAACTGGTGATGGGTAGCGCCCGCCATCTGCAAGCCGTTGATAGTTTCTCCGTATGTACTGTTGGCTTCGCGGCCAACATGGTAACTCACACCCGCTTTGGCCATCAAGTCACCCTCGTAAGTCGCATCAATGAAGACCTTGCCGATGAACACTCGGCCGCTTTCCATCACAATCTTTTTGATTTCCTTCCCTTCTTTAACGACACCATACTGCAGATCAAGTCTTTCGCCGAACACGACTTCGATGTTTGCATCGGCTAGCATCTGCGTGTAAACGTGCAGGGCCACGCTCGGCTCGAAAGTCCACATGGCCTTCTCGCTCTCACCGCTGCGTGTGCGGTTCCTAAGATACTCGTCGCGCGACTCTTGTTTCCAATGACTGGGAACGCAGTAGTAATCGAAGATGCGTTCGTAGAATTCTCGCGCGATGCCGCCGATGCAACGTTTATTGCCGATGTCGGTCGCTCCAAGCCCGCCCGTGGTCAAACCACCCACAAATTGCGTCGGCTCGATCAACCGGACGGACTTGCCGCAGCGACTAGCTTGAATCGCCGCCGCCAAACCACTACTCGTACCTCCGTAGACCACTATTTCTGAAGTGGACTCCTGCGCGCTCACAGGATTGGCAATAGCTAGGCAAAGGCACCAAAGCGCAATTCGCCACATCACGCACCTCTCAGGTTGGGTTGAATCTACTGGCTTATGAAGCGGTCTTTACTTCTTCAAGTAGTCGCTGTTGAGCTTGTCACAAGACCAAAGCAATCCGCGTGTGACAAGATCTAGGTAGCGATCATCAGCGACGGTGTCGTTGTTATGGCCGAGTGTGGTTGCAAAGACTTTGGTGGCATTGCGATATTGATTGGTCCAAACCACAACGCATTCGGTCGTTGATTCTACGCCTGGCTTGTTTTTGACTTGCTGCTTGCCCATGGCGATGGGCTTGGCGGTGCTGACCAATTTTCCTTCGCTGTTGTTGTAAAGCTCTTCGTTGATCGTAGTCCAATTCGGTAGGCCTTCAGTAATGGGGCTCGATTGGGGTAACAACTGAATTGCGATG
>JAYVHC010000165.1:0-4012 GCA_043771575.1 Planctomycetia bacterium | reverse complement strand
GCTCGAGCACTACGAGCGCAGCCGCAATCGAGCTGCTTGCGGCAGTAAAGGTTTGACTGAGCAACGGGCCTTTGGGCTTCAGGTCGCCGCGATAGAGCGTCGCGCACATCTGAGTGATCTTACCGATGGAAACAATGTCGGCGTATTGGTCGAGTTTAAAATGCTGGAACGCAAAAGGTTCGCTCAAGCGGCTAAAGGTCTGAACTTCATCAAAAATCACCAGCACGTTGTCCTGCTTCGCGCGTTCGATCAGCTTGGTGAAAAACGCTTCTGAGCCAGGATAGTAACCGCCTTCTCCGCTGACTAACTCCAACCACAGCGCGGCGTACTTACCGGGATAACGTTTGAGCAGTTTGTCGAGCGCAGCCAACGCTCGCTGCTGCGACGCTTGGCTATGTTCAGGATCTTCGGCCGGAATGTAATCCACCGCCAACGCAGTTGGCACGCCGGTTCGATACTGCGGGCGATCGGTCAACTGCGCCATCGCAATCGATCGACCGGCAAAGCAATTATCTAGAGCCAAAACGCGATCCGCGGGAGCTCGATTATGGAATGCGATCTTCAGCGCGTTTTCATTCGCCATCGCGCCGCTGGTCGATAGCAGACAATGTTCGATCGCCGCGCCGGATTTTCGTGCCATCTGAATCAGTCGCTCGCAGACTTCCAGCGATGGTGGATGCTGCTGCAAGTTGCCTTGCATGATCGTATCTTCGAGCGCCGCATGGAGGCTCGACTTGAGCAACTGCGGATGGCTGTGGCCCATGCCATGCACACCGATGCCGACGATGAAATCAAGTTTTACACTGCCATCGGCCAATTCAACCCACGGTCCGCGCCCAATGCCGCTACCGAGATACGGAAAATAAGTCGCGCCGCCGCGGGCCACTGCCAACCGATCGAGCAACGCTGTGTAATGTGCTTTCAGTTCAGGATCAGCCGCCTTCGGTCCCGCGATCTGGCTCTGCGCATCCGCCAGCGCCGCTAGCAGCAACTCCTCGGCTTGTTTGACGCGAGGATCAGCACGCAATTGTTCCGCAATGAGAGAGGTTTTTTCTGTTTGCGAGTGTGCGGGCGAGCCTGCTGAACCATGCATCCTGAGAGAACCTTCGTTGAAATGTGAACGCTAAACATCGGAAACTCAAGCGCTCCCGAAACCCGTGGGATTCATAGTAGAAACTTTTGAATCCGCCGGATGCCCCACCAAGCTGCCTCAAGACACTGAACGAGGGCATTGGGTTCAGGCATCAAGCAATCAGGCAGTACAAAGTCAAAAGGTGTCAAAGTCAAGTGTCCAAGTTACTTATCAGATTTTGGTACGACTGCGGCAGGGAGGGGACGCCACTTGAAATTTCGGACAAGAACTTTCGACTGAAATGCGCAATAGCCCAGAGGTCGATTGGCAAGCACTTCGCCGCGCACGGAGAATTCGTGGCCTGCGCGCTCCTGTTCAACGACCTTCTTATCATCGATAAATGCCAGGATCACTTGGTCGTCAACGTGAACTTTGAAGCGATACCATTGCTTGTTCTTAAAGTCCATGAATTGTGTTGTTGAGTTCTCTGAAGCATCGAAACCATCCACGCTGGAAATGCCCAGGACGCCGCCACCCCAGCCGCCTGCAATGAACGAGCAGTGTTTGTCTGCAACCGGGAAAGTCAGGCCACATAAAAAGTCGCTGCCATCGACGCGTTGGGCTTCGAGTTCGATTTCAAAGTTGCTAGTTGGGAAGACGCGCTTGTACGTAATGCCGGTCAGCGGATCGCCCAAATCGAGCGTCAATTGATGATCGGCTACCGCAACTTTGCCTTCGCCGCCGAAATTTGTCGCTTCCCATCCGTCGAGTGATTTTTCCGCAAGCAGGGGCTTCCATCCATCTTTGTCAGCGGGAATGTCTTTTGTGTCGTTTGCCGCTGGCTTTTCGACGGGTTTATCGGCTGGCTTGGTTTCCTGGGCCGTTAAGATCGACACGTTACATAAGAACATAACGGAAATAACGACTGATAGTTTTTTTTTCACAAAAGCCTCCGACTTGCGGTTTTTGCACAGAAAACTGAGCTAGGTTTGACGATTGGCGGGGAGTTTGTCGATGTATTTTACTAGACATTGTCTCAAAAGGGGTCTGACCCTTTGGAGGGCATGCAAAATCCCTAACAAATGAACATGCCCGGAGAGGGTCAGACCCCTTTTAAGACAATGCCTAGGCAAAGCCTAGCGTTTAGGCAGTGAACACCGATTTCCGCCTACCAATCAATTTGGTTCAATTATGCTAGGAATGCAAGCGCCAACTGCGCCAAACAAGGTCTCGCAGAATTTGGGGATGGAAACTGCCTCCTCGGGTCTTCGAACGCTTACCACCGAAGGAAGTTCCTCTTGGGTGGAATTTGTCAGTTTATCGATAAGCATTATGCGTTTAGCCTCCGTGGTTTTGCTAGCCTACTGGGCACTCATTTTCGTCGGCACCCATCTGCCCAGTGCCCGCATGCCGAGTTTGCATGCTTCGGACAAAGTCTACCATTGCGTCGCATTCGCTGGATTGTCTTTTCTGCTGTGTTGGGCAATTCCGTCCAGTCGCGTGCGCTGGGGCAAGATCCTAGTTCTGTCGGCCGTCGTTGCACTCAGCTATGCAGTGCTCGACGAATGGACGCAGCAGTTTATCCCTGGCCGTACCTGCGATATCTGGGATGTTGCCGCGGATTCAGTCGGCGTCGTGCTGGGGCTAACGTCCTATAGCGTGGCGAGGTGGCTGGTCAGCCGTATTAAATGGGCGCAGCGACTACTTGTCCCAGGCGCGTAGCCTTCCCAGTTGCCCCAAGCCGTTGCTCACGTTGCCGCATACGATTGACAGACAATTGTGCGGACTTGCACGTGACGTCGGACGCGCCATTGCTGTATACTTACATGCAGTATACTAACTCTGCCGATACCTGCCGCTGAGAAATCGCAGTGGGCAAATGACTAAAAAGTCGCTGAGGGTGCAAGCATGTCTGAATCTACTGGTTGCTGCAAATCGCGGTCTGGGATGCAATGGTTCGCTACATTGAGCGCTTTGGGGCTATGCCTAACTGCGGCCCTTGGAGGCGGATTCTGGCTGGGGAGCAATCGATCGTCGGCGAACTCTTCGTTGCCGCTACCGTTGCTTCGTGCATCGACCGCTGCCACCAGTTCGACGATGGCCGTAGCTACGGGGCAAATCAGTGACGATGCTGAAGGGATTTTCTTCTTGGACTTTATTACTGGCGATTTGCAGTGTTTAGTCTACTATCCACGCATGGGTGTCTTCGGCGCACGGTACTACACCAACGTTTTGCAGCAACTTCCCGGTGGAGGACGCAATTCGCAATTTTTGCTGGTAACAGGAATGGCTGTTTCGGTCGGATCGAGTGGTGGCCCGCGGCCAGGTAGTTCGCTAGTCTATGTGACCGACGCGACGAGCGGCATGTTTGCGGCCTATGCGGTTCCTTGGGATCGAACTGCCGAGTCGGGAGGCCGATTGCAATCAGGTCCGCTGGTTTTTGCTGGCGGCGGCCCGATTCGCAATTTTCAACTTCGCGACAACTCTGCCGCAGCCGCCGCAAATCAACCTGCAGCGGTAAACCAGCCTGCAGCCGTAAAACCGCCTGCGGCCGTCGATCCCAACAAGAAGAAGTAGTCGCGGGCCACTCGTCGCCTACCCTCGCGGATGTATTCAATTGCCGGTACCATTCTCCCATGGTCCGGAGTCGTTCTATGGGCCAAAATACCCCACGTTGGATGATTTACGTCCCATGTCGTTACGCAATTGGATCAGTGGCCGCGTTTTCAGCTTTGTCCATGGCAACAACCTCGTCTACAACACTTGCTGGGAAGATCCGAGGCTCGACCGCGAAGCTCTGCAACTGACCAGCCAAGATCGTGTGCTGGTCATCACTTCAGCCGGTTGCAACGCGCTCGACTATGCCATTACTGGCCCAGCGCATGTTTACGCAGTCGACATGAACCCGCGCCAGAACGCGCTGCTCGAACTGAAAATCGC
>JAYVHC010000164.1:0-4529 GCA_043771575.1 Planctomycetia bacterium | reverse complement strand
GAGCCAAGGGAGACGGCAATCGCACCATGCGCTCAACGAGCCTCGTGATCGATTCGCTATTCGGTACACTTAAGATTACGTGGCCGCCGGGTCTCAAGCGCCGAGCCATTTCAACCAACGCTTGAACAGGATCTGGCAGGTACTCAAAAACGCTGGACGAAACAACGGCGTCGAAATCCGAGTCCAGGCTTGCGAATGTTTGGGTATCGCCTACGGTGAAGTCGACACTAAGTTTCGATTGTTCCGCGCGCGACTTCGCGGCGGCAATCATGTCAGCGGAAATGTCAAGCCCCTTAACTTGATAGCCTGAATGAGCAAGTGCAAGCGCTATCACTCCAGCCCCACAACCAAAGTCAATTACACGTCCGGCAGCTGGCACGAATCGCAAGGTAGCCTCGCGAAACACGGATAATCGGGGGCTTAAACTTGT
Organism: Planctomycetia bacterium; assembly: GCA_043771575.1. GTDB lineage: Bacteria > Planctomycetota > Planctomycetia > Pirellulales > Pirellulaceae > Aureliella. The sequence continues at coordinate 4,099 of JAYVHC010000164.1, read as the reverse complement.
ATCGTATTTTTCGGCCCATGAACCAGCTTTTGCATCGAAAAGTGAGGCCGCCGCTTGTTCTATACTATGGGTTGATTGCGGGTTATTCATCTTTCCGTTCATCCGCCATGTATTTGGCCTCCTTCATTTTTGCCCAAAGCTGAAACTCATACTGCGCCATCAAGCGACAGTAGATGTATCCCGGAACCCCATCCATGAACCCGCGTCTCAACACATAAGTGTACAGTAACCTAACCGCTGGTCGGCACCAAACATGAGCAGCCACCCTTTTTGCGCATCGTCGTCGGATCAGGGAGTCTCTACTTAACATGTCGCTCAACCGTAGCGGCTCATTTCTCAAACGCTCTAGAAGCAGTGACTCTGTCGAGGAGTAGTGGTTATGGCGAGACAACCAATGCGTGAGCCCTTTTCGAAAGGGAAAGTGATTGTAGGGCTCTTTTACATAGCCGAGCGGTCCATCCGTTACTTCGCGCTGGCCGTGCCCTTCTCTCCGAAATCGAACCTCACCTAGTTTCAATAACCGCAATTGCCATGAGGGATAGAAAGTTGAGTACTTCAGCCATCGTCCCAAGAACATGTTACGGTACGTTAAGTAATATCCGACGCAGGCGTCGTGCATTGAGGTTACCTCGAGTACCGCCTCACGAAAGGTTGGTGTCGACTCTTCATCTGCGTCTAAAAATAGCACCCATGGATTCTCAGGCGCGGTGGAGTCTAGCGCCCAGTTTCGCTGTTGCCCAAAGTCTTCGAAGCTGTTTTCATAGATCCTAACGTCTGGTCGGATCTTGCGGGCTATAGCAACCGTTTCGTCTTCACTGCGAGAATCTACGAGAATAATGTCGTCGACCCAATCCAGTGATCGCAAACAGCTGGCAATGTTTTCCTGCTCATTGTAGGTCAATATGATGGCCGAGACTTTGCCCTGCGAGTTAGTGACAGGTGGTGAATTATCGATCATATGGGCTCACACACAATGGACGTGCATCCTCGCGCTTAAGCCAGCGATATACTTGCAGCATCGATTCGGCGACCCTATCCCAGGTGTTGTCACGTTGAACCAAATTTCTCCCCGACTCTCCCATCTTGCGACGATCACCGGTTGACATTTTCATTAGCCGTCGTAATCCCGCAATTGTACCTGCGCAGTCTGCCGTGACTTCAAGTCCTGCACCTGCTTGGGCCGCTTCTGGGAAGTTGCAGCCATGACTAATGAGAACCGGCAATTTGCAGGCCATGGCCTCGATTACTGACATGCTAAAGCCCTCTGAATGCGAAGGCTGTACGAATACATCCGCTGCATGTAACGCGGCCAGCTTGTCTTGATCATGAAGGCTCCCCACAAGAGTCGTCGAACCGCCAATTCCAGAACGAGCAATCATCTCCTCGCATGACTGCTGATATCCATCGTCGGGACCTGCAATCACGAGGTGCCAGTCTGTAAAGTCGCCCGCCAAAACAGCCCACGATTGCAGCAAATGGTCTAAACCTTTTTTCTTATGTAAGCGGGCCATGAACAGAAGCAATTTCTTTCCAACTAACTGCGGATGGGACCGGAAAAATACAGCGCGCTCCGGCAGCGATTCAAATTCGCCTAGATTGATTCCGTTAGGAATTACAGCCACGGGATTTCCAAAGCCAGCTGCACGCACGCTTTGGAGCTCGCGCAGACTATTAACATGTAGGCAGTGTGCAGACCGAAGGTCGCGAAATTGAAACCAGCGACCTACGATTTGTTTCTTCCATCGAGAATGCCTAAGTGCCCAGGGCTCAAGCGTGCCGTGAATAGTGAACAAGACCGGCTTACCAGTTCGCCGCCCTAGCTGTGAAGCGTAACTGTTCGGTAACATCCACAAGCTGTGATTGTGAATTACGTCGAGTTGACCGATATCCCGCTCAAGAACCTCCCGCAACTTGGGTGACCATGACAGGCCACCCCACCAGCGTCCCGGTCGTCCAATCCACGTCGATGGCGACTGGAAAATTGATCCGATTGAATCTAAACCAACCCGTGGGCACTCCGCCGCATACACCGACACAGGGCTGCCCGCCCGCCCAATTGCAGCGGCCAAGTCACGCATAATCCAGGCGACACCGTTGGCTCGATGATACAATCCGCCTACGACAAATGCGGGTTTCAAGACTGTACCAAATCCAGCAGGATTTTGGCAAAATCCGATGCACCCTGCTCAGTGGAACAACGAGCCGCAAGCTCTCGACTTCGATCTGCAAAGGAAGGAAGTTCATGTTGCCGATCGATCATTTCTATCATGCGTTCCGCAAATTGTGCCACATTCTCAGCATCACACTGAAAGCCATTCTCGCCTTCCATCACTAGGTCATGAGTGGCGCCCGTTTGTTTCGATGAAATAATGGGAAGACCTGATGCAGCCGCTTCGTTGATAACCACCCCCCAGCCATCATGGCGTGAGGGGAATACGAAAACGCTGCCGCAAGCGAAGCACGCCGGCAATAATTCTTGCGGTTGATGTCCCCCGAAAACTACGACTCCCGAAGTTATTGTTTTAGCTACTTCCGCCAATTTGCTTCGCAAGGGACCATCCCCAAGCAAGACCAAGGCAGTGTCGGGACGTTTTTCGGCAACAATTTTGTATGCAGCCAAGAGTGTGTCCACGCCCTTTCGAACGATTAACTGCCCTGAGTACAGAAACACAAATTTTCCAGTCAAATGCCACGCGGATTCAATTCGCTGAATTTCTTCAGCATTGGGGTTTTCAAAACGCGCCGTATTTGAACAGTAGGGAACCATTCTAAGCTTGGCAGCGAGAGTCAGCCGCTTGTACTGTTCAACAGCCAACGAGCCAATACAAATTACTCGCCCGGCACCAGCAAACACCGCGCGCAGCACTACGGAACGTATGCTGGCTAACGGCCAACGTACCAGTCGCTTTAAGAAAGGTGATCGGCCGTTACGGATGGACGGGCGTTCCAACCACAAGACGTAACGGCGTCTACGAAGTGCTAGACATAATGCGCAGGCTAAAAAAGTCGGACTGGTGTACAGGCCAGAGAGCACATAGACGTCGCAGCTCCCCACCCAACACTCTCGCAGTGCGGTCGGGTGCAATCTCAATTCGTCACGATCGCTCGACACACCTATTGCGGCCAAACAGTCGGCGTCAAATTTGTAAGTACTTATGTCAACCTTTTGTCCACGAAAATCCGTCCTCATGAAACGCACGGCTAATTCCAGGTCTGACTGGGTTGCCAATGCTTCGAGAAACTCCATTTGGTATGGGCTAGGTGCATTCGTCAACAACCATACCTTGAGAGCCGAAGAGGCCTGGCTATTCATTGATCGGGCTTCACAGCTTTGACGTACAAACAAAACGGGACGTCCGGAGTGGCTGAGTCTAGCGCGAGCAGTGGCAGGGCACATGCAAAAAATGGCACACCTGCAAATGTACCGAATCTCTCTTGCATGCGTTTAATCAAATCGTCAAACGTTTGCCTCCATTTCCCGCCCAGGCCACGCACCGTTTTCACCTCAAATCCTATCGGTTCCAAAAGTGCCCTATACATCTCGTCTGTATAGCCTGGGCGAACATGCCCACCTTTTTCTTCGTGATCAATGGGGAAGCTCAGGTTGTACGGATGGTTTGCGTTAGGTGTCGTGACATGCAAGACACCACCGGGCTTGAGCAATTGAAAGAACTTTGCGCATATGCTTTTATCGTCAACGATGTGTTCAAGTACCTCGGTGCAGATAATGGCATCAAATTGATGACTTTCTGCGTCGAGTTTGTAAAGATTAATATTTGCGAAATTGAGCCGTGACTTATCTATGCCAAGTTGCTGATGGAATACCCGATCACAATCGTCCACCTCATTTTGCTTTATACTGATTCCCATTACATCTGCCCCACGTTGCCAAGCGCGATAGCAAAGCATGCCGTTGCCGCATCCAGCGTCGAGAACCTTTTTTCCTTTGCCAACTTCATCTCCGAACTGGGCAGGCACCCAATAGAATCGTTGGCGCGCATGGAGGTTCATGCCCGGAAAAATTATCCACTTGAGTAACTCTTTCATCTTGCGCTTTCTAAACATCCACGGGCTGGTGTATGGCCTGTAGCAAGCGATC
>JAYVHC010000163.1:0-3044 GCA_043771575.1 Planctomycetia bacterium | reverse complement strand
CTCACACTCAAGACGAATACGGGCGTGACGACGAATCAGCCTAACTGGCGTCACCTGCAATTTGGGGTCGACGATGATCGCGAGTCTCAGTGGCGTGACTGCGGGCGCCCCGGCAATGCGATTCTAGCGTTCGCGCTAGCGGTTCATGAAGGGTCACTTTATGCCGGAACTTGCGAGCCTCGCAATGAGCAGTCTGGCCGCGTGTATCGCTACGCAGGTGGCCAGCAATGGATCGATTGCGGTGCGCCGGACAAATCAAACAGTGTGACTGCGCTGGCTGTACACCAGGGGAAGCTCTATGCCAGTACGGGCAAGTATCGGCTTGCAGGATCGGCGTTGACTGAATCGGAGAATACAACGCTCGGTGGTCGAGTGTTCCGTTACGAAGGGGGCAGCCGCTGGATCGATTGCGGCCAGTTGCAAGAAACGGAAGCGGTGGGAGGTCTCGTTGTGTTCCAGGGTCGACTCTATGCTTCCTCGCTGTACAAACCAGCTGGCTTCTTTCGTTACGAAGGAGATTCTCGCTGGACCAAGCTCATTGTTCCGCGTGGGATTGAACCAGCCACCTTTGCAAATGGACCAAAGAGAGTGGAAGCCATGACCGTATTCGATGGCCATCTTTACGCCAGCAGCTATGACGGCGGTTACGTCTACCGATTTGATGGTGAAGAATGGATCGACTGCGGTCAGCTTGGCGACAACACGCAAACTTATTCTTTTGCTCAATACGAAGGTCGTCTGTATGCTGGAACGTGGCCCAGCGGACGGGTATATCGATTCGAAGGGATCGGCCAATGGACCGATACAGGCCGATTAGGGGAGGAACGCGAAGTGATGGGGATGCTTGTTTCCAACGGTCGCCTAATCGCTGGAACGTTGCCGCTGGCGGAGGTCTATTCGTACACAGGAGGCGAACAGTGGAAGCGAATGACGCGACTGGATCATACTCCAAATGTTACTTATCGCCGGGCTTGGACCATGGCCGAGCACGATGGGGAAGTGTTTTGCAGCACGCTACCTTCCGGGCTGGTCTATGCGTTTTCGCAAGGCCAACAAGTGCAGTGGGGACACACGTTGTCGTCGGCCCGGCATCACGTTACCGCCACGAAGTCCGCCAACCGTTTAACACTGTATATCGATGGCGAACGGGTCGCCCAGTCGCAAGTCTTGGATAGCAAGAGCTACGTACTCGACGTTGAAACACCGCTGCGAATTGGTTCGGGAATGAACGGACCAATCAGCGGCCAGCTTTCCGACGTGCGCATCTATACGCGAGCGTTAAACGCAGCCGAAATCGAAGCCCTGTTGAAAAGTGAGCCGGAGAAGTAAACGAATACGCATGACAAACAATCTTTCATCCTCATTCACCCGCAGCAGCCTTGCCATACTTTTGTACTGCGCGGCAATCGCCGCAGGTCCATCGCTGGCGGCAGCGGACAATACGAAGCTCGTGGACTTGGGCGGCGGCGTAACTATCGAGCTAGTGAGCATCCCGTCCTGGATCACTTTGATGCCAAAGGTGGGCACGAAGAAGTCCATTTTGAGAATGCGGAACAGCGGACTGTGTCCCGTCCGGTATGCAAGGGAGGAAATTACTTTGATGTTTCGGGCAACGCGCGTTGCGCCGTTCGACTGGGTATCCGGAATGTGACCTACTCCGACTCCCGCGACGGCTTCCGGTTGTGCTTGGGAACGCCTCGAGGTAGCACGCCGTGAAGCGTCGGCCCTCGTGCGATGCCCCCGAGTTTTACTCGGGGAATACTTACCATCCCTCTAGAACGGATGGTCAAAACCCCTGGCGCGAAGCCCGAGGCATGCAGAAAACCAAAAATGGCAAACCATTTGTGGGTGACGGTACAACTCCAGTTTGCAACACGGGGTCGTTCAAACTAGCTCAGCAATTCGAGCACTGGTTCGCCGCCGCGCGCGATCGGATGAGGGCGGCCTAGGGGGTCGCGCACGATTAGATGCGGGTCGATGCCCAGCAGGTGGTATATCGTTGCAACGAGTTCGGAAGGATGAACGGGATTGCTTGTTGGGTAGGCTGCGTCCTTATCGGTTTCGCCGTAGACCATTCCTGGCTTCACCCCTCCTCCTGTCAACAGACTGAATCCGCATTGCGGCCAGTGGTCTCGTCCCGCGGAGGCGTTGATTCGCGGTGATCGGCCCATCTCGCCCATCACGATCACGAGCGTCGAGTCGAGCAACCCGCGTTCGTCCAAATCCTGGATGAGCGCCGGATAGACCATGTCAAGAACCGGCAGGTTGATGTTTTTCAACATGCTAAAATTGTTCGAATGCATGTCGTAGGCGTGCCCGTAGTGCTTGAATATCTCTTGGTGAACGCTGACAAATGGTACACCGACTTCGACGAGCCGCCGAGCGATCAGCATGCTGGCGCCGTACAAGTTTCGACCGTAACGATCGCGGACATGATCTGGTTCTTGCGAAAGATCGAAAGCATCCCTCGTCTTGCTCGATGTCAGCAAGTCGAAAGCCCGCTGCTGGAATTTGTCGAGGCGCTCCTGCGACGAGGAACGGCTGGCTTGTCGGAAAGCGTCGCCCAGTTGTTTCAAAAGCGAATAGCGATTACCAAAGCGTTCGATGGACATGTCCGGCTGGCTTTTGAGACCGGGCAAATAAGGTTCTCCCTCTGGCATTACCGGGTCATAGTTCTGTACCTTCGGTTCTCGCGCGAAATTTGGGCTGCACAGTGAGAATAGCGGATCGTATTGGCTACCAAGAAAACCGCCATATGGACCGCCGCGTCGATAACTTTCTTGGCCCCAGCCCGGGTAACACGGCATGCACACTGCGCCAGGGACATCGCGCGGTCCCAGGCCTACGTATTGACAGATCGCTCCAATGTCGGGCGGGTCTGTCGCTTGCGCTTGTAGTTTTGGATCGGCACTGGTAAAACCCGTCATGATTGCCAACGGATCATGTGAGTTATAAGTATGAGAAATCGTTCGGATGAGACAGGCCTTGTGCATCCATTTGGCAGTGTTAGGCAGGTGTTCGCAAATCTGCAATCCTGACAACGA
>JAYVHC010000162.1:0-2724 GCA_043771575.1 Planctomycetia bacterium | reverse complement strand
CGGTGCAATACCTAGTTCACTTCTAGCGGATTCGCGAAACTGGTTACAACTGCGAAACGGTTCGACATCCATACCTGAGTAAATCGTCGTAAACTTCGCGCGCGGTGCAACCTTCGCTTGCACCAACAAGTCGGTCATTGCATCGGCGACACTTATCATGTGATGACAACGCCTCGCGGCCCATCGTTCTAACATGATGAACGCGGTTCTCGCAACAGCATGCTGATACGGATGAAACGGAGCTCCATGAATGGTATGGACGATTACAGGCACTTGACAATTCCAAGCCGCAGCGCGACCCAGGAAGCCGCCTTTCGCGCTGTGCGTGTGAACCACATCCGGCTTAAACTCGCGAATCGTCTTCACGATTCCACGATATGCTTGCCAATCTCGCTGCGGTTGAATGGCGCGACGCAGCGAATCGATCATCGCCACATTTAGCTCCCCTGCCCTCCCCTGCCCCAACAACTGTCCTTCAGGTCCCAAAGCAGGCCCTGTAATCAGCAGTACGTCATCCCCAAAGTCCTTCTTCAAGTCCAAACAGTTGTACAGCGTGTTCTCTTGAGCACCACCGATGATCATTCGAGTAATGATATGAGCAACGCGCATGAGTTGACGCTATTTCAAGTGAATCGGTTGAGGCTGGTCGGCGAAAAATATCTCAAGCAGTTGTAAACCTTGAGGCGGAGCGGTTTGGCCAGCTTCGCGTCTGTCCTTCGATACCAAAACCTCACGAACCCAACTCGGCGATTGCCGCTGGCGACCAACAACCACGAGAGTACCAACGATGTTGCGAACCATGTTATACAGAAAGCCATCGGCTTCAATTTCGATACTGAATTGGCGGCCATCCAAGTACGCATGCGATTCGATCTCGATCGCACGAACCGTGCGCACGGTGTTTTGGCGCGGACTTCCACTGGTTTCAAAGGCAGCGAAATCGTATTTTCCGATCAACATTTCAGCCGCTTCACGCATAGCGTCGACATTCAAGCGATGCTTGACCCACCAGTGGAAGCGGCCATCCAGCGGATCGGCCACACGCGATGAATAAACACGGTAGCGGTATCGCTTGCCGACGCAAAACGCTAGCGGATGAAAGTTTGGCGAAACCTCTTCGGCGCTGCGAATTACGATGTCGTTGGGCAGGTGAGTATTGAGCGCTGGAGTCAATCGATCCGCAGGTGCTCGCCATGCATTGGTCTTGAAGACAACCACTTGCCCAAGTGCATGCACACCCGCATCGGTGCGACTGCTGGCGCGGGCTGGCCAGCGAGGGTGCCCTAAAACAGTGCCTAGCGCAGACTCGATGAATTGTTGCACCGTCGGCTGGTCGGGTTGGTACTGCCAACCGAAATAGTTGGTGCCGTCGTAAGCGACGATGAGTTTGAAGACTCGTTCATCGCTCTTCGTTCCATATTTTAGCCACCCCTGCGTGAGGTCACACGCGGGCTGTTCATTATCAGGCGAGAACATTGGCGAACTTATCGGATAACAGTTTGCCGATCTGAACCGCGTTCGTCGCAGCCCCCTTGCGAAGGTTGTCGCTCACGCACCAGAAACTGATGCCGCACGGATGGTTCAAGTCCTTGCGAACGCGGCCAACGAACACGTCCGATTTGTTAGCGCAATCGCGCGGCATCGGATACTGCTTGCGACTCAAGTCGTCGACAAGCGTCACGCCCGGCGCGTTTCGAAATAACTCGCGGATCTTTTCCAACGACAGCGGTTCAGCGGTTTCGCAGTAGATCGATTCGCTATGTCCGATGAGAACAGGAACTCGAATGCAAGTGGCGTTCACTTGGATCGTATTGTCGCCCATGATCTTGTGAGTCTCATGGACCATCTTCATCTCTTCGGATGTAAAGCCTTCATGCTTTAGCGAACCGATTTGCGGAATCAAATTAAAGGCGATCGGATACGGAAACTCGCTTGGTTGTTGTGCCGCACCGCTGAGTTGCAACTGAGTGTTTTTAACCAACTCCTCTTGTGCTGCCAGCCCTGCCCCGCTGACCGCTTGATAAGTGCTTACGATCACTCGCTTCAGGCCGGCTGCGTCATACAGGGGCTTAAGCGCGACGACCATTTGCGTGGTGCTGCAATTCGGACTCGCGATGATACCTTGATGGCCGTCGATGGCCTGCGGATTCACTTCCGGGATCACCAGCGGCACCTTGGGGTCCATGCGATAGAAGGCGCTTTCGTCCACGACAATCGCACCGCGCTGGACGGCCCAAGGCACGAACTCCGCTGCAACTTCGTCCGGCGTGCTGGCGATGACTACATCTACGCCCTCAAACGATTCCGGCGCGAGGGCTTCGACCGTGATTGTTTTGCCTGCCACGGTAATCTGTTTGCCAGCAGATCGTTTCGACGCGAGCAAGCGCAGTCGACCGTACTGCAATTTTTGCAGTTGAATTTCTTCGAGCACGATTTGTCCAACCGCGCCAGTAGCCCCTACGACTGCCAACGTCTTGATCACGAAATACCATCCCAGTTTGAAAAAAGTGTCCCTAAATCCGCCGGCAAAAACCGCACATGCGAATCGTAAGTTTAATTAAGGATAGAAGTTACGGCTAGACCGCCATTGGGTAGGCTTTGTCCGTGATGACCGGTGTCGCAATCTGCGTCAGGATTTCCAAATTGCCTGAAAAACGTCATTTGCGGAGCACTGCACCCTGCACAGATTCGCAGCCGACCGACAGTATGGCTAGCGTATCTGGC
>JAYVHC010000161.1:0-5890 GCA_043771575.1 Planctomycetia bacterium | reverse complement strand
AGCGCGTTTCCTTTGCCCGGTTTAACGAAGGTCATTTCCACCATCAGATACGGTTCGCCATCGATCTGTACCTTCAGACCCTTTTTGAAATCGTTTGTTTTATAGGTACCCACTTCAAATCCTCATGTTTCAAGTCAAACTTACTTGCAGCGGTTCGCCAATTTCGGCTCGGACTGCAGCCCCGGGTGGGGCTCAACGTGGTTCCCAACGGCCGGCGAGGCAGCAAATGGCGACGATTTTAGCCTCAATTCCCGGCGGTGTCGAAGCCACTTCCGTGCCCGCCGTTCGCTGGCAGGATGCTATGCGTGCTGCCGTTCGGACAAGCCGTGAGCTGCTCAGGCTGCTCGATTTGCCAGAAAGCGACTTTTCAGACCTGGCCGAAACGGATTTTCCAGTCTTTGTACCACGCGAGTTTATCTCCCGCATGCGATCTGGCGATCCACATGATCCCTTGTTGTGTCAAGTGCTAGCCAGTCCCGAGGAAGTCGCAAAGCAGTGGTCCCAAGGGGGGTTGCAGGATCCGGTCGGGGACAGCGCTGCTGTGCGCAATCCTGGCTTGCTGCAGAAGTATGCCGGTCGAGCCCTATTGATTACTAGCGGCGCCTGCGCAGTTCATTGCCGCTACTGTTTTCGTCGGCACTATGCTTACCATTCCACGCCGAAGGGAAAACGCGGCTGGCAAGCGTCGCTCGAAACACTGCAAGGCGATACGTCAATTGAGGAAGTTATTCTCAGCGGCGGTGATCCGCTGACGGTCCCTGATGCGCAACTTCAGTGGCTGGTGTGTGAACTGAATCAGATGCAACACGTTCGTCGCATTCGTATTCATACACGCTTTCCAGTCGTCATTCCGCAACGAGTGTGCGAAGAATTGCTGGCGTGGGTCCGTACTAGCCGGGCGGCGATGTATTTCGTGCTGCACGTGAACCATCCACAGGAGATCGACGCGCACTTTGCAGACGCCATGTACAAACTGCGAACCTATGGCGCGACGCTCCTCAATCAGACGGTTTTGCTCCGCGGTGTCAACGACTCGGCCGCAGTTCAGCTCGAATTGTGTCGGCAGCTGGTCAATTTACAAGTTCTACCCTATTACATCCATCACTTGGATCGCGTTGCCGGCGGTTTGCATTTCGAATCTTCCATTGCGACAGGGCGCGCGATTGTCGAGCACTTGCGAAACCACTTGCCGGGTTACGCGGTACCGAAATTCGTCTGTGAAGTGGCTGGTCAAAGGAGCAAAACGCCCCTTTAACGGCATCGCGTGCCCACTGCTGATGTGGGCTGATAAAAACTATCGTCGAACGATGGTCCTCAGCACGGTTGGGAACGGTTGGGGACAACCGTTCTACACTTTTTGTCCGCTCACCGCTGATCCCCCCTGCTGCTAGTGCAAAAATACTGGCCAACGCAGCTTGCTTTGGCTAAGCTGGATTTATGGACACTGATCGATTTCGTTCGGGCAGGATAGTCTTACTACATTCAGCTCAGGAGAGAAAATATGCGCCCATTAGTAGGCCAAGTTGCGGCGTTAAGCCTAGTCGTCATCGCGCTGGCGAGCTACCGGACCCGTGCCGACGAGAAACCGGCTGCACCCGCGACCGATTCGCAAGTTGCCGCGTTGCTCGCCGGGCTGAGTGAGTTGCCGCCCGATGCCAAGCCTGGTGAGTGCTACCTGCGAGTCCGCATACCAGCCAAGTTTGAATCGACCGAAGAACGCCTACTCGTAAAACCCGAAGCGATTCGTTACGAGATTGTTGCCGCCGAATTTAAAGAGGTGGAAAAGGAGATCGTTATCAAACCTGAAGCGCTCAGTTATGAGCTCGTACCAGCTCAGTATGAAACCAAAGAAGTTGAAGTGGTGATCGCCCCAGAGTTTACGAAGATCAATGCAACTGAACCGCAGTTCCAATCCGAAGAGAACAAAGTCGAAACCCGCGTCGCGCGACTCGCCCTGAAGCTCGATGCGAACCCGTTCAATTCCAACGGAACTACCAATGCCGAAGTGCTCAGTCTCGTTCAAGATCCTGGCGAGATCAAAGCTTACACTCGGAATTTACTGACCAAACCGGCTCAGGTTCAACAAGAAAAGGTACCGCGCGCGATCGAGAAATTCACTACGCAGGTGCTCGTCAAACCAGCCGAAGTGAAAGAGGTTAAAGTTGCTGCCGAAGTGAAGAAGGTGATGGTCCGAGAACTCGTGCGTCCCGCGACCAAGAAAGAAATCAAGATCCCCGCCGAATACACAACGATCACCCGCCAACGGTTGATCGCTCCTGAGAAGATCGACTGGCAGCGCGTCCTCTGCACCGCCGATACGACTCCGGCGATGATCACCAACATTCAAACCAAGTTAAAAGAAAAGGGTCTTGACCCAGGCGAACTCAACGGCCAGCTATCCGACGCTACCAAAGCGGCGATCACTCAATACCAAACGCAAAACGGCCTCGCCCAAGGTGGCCTCACCTACGAGTTTGTAAAGCACCTCGGAATCCAACTTTAGGATTCTGACAGTATTCTGGACAGTTATCTTCACCTCGCGTTAGACTAAACCATATGCTCCGATCGTCGTGATCATCCGTGTGCTAGCGCACGGCGGCTCATGAATAATTCGGGATAAGCGCACGGCCAATGGTTGGCGATTTTGAGGCGGAACATGGCTGATAAAAGACGCGAACCCAGAGACGAAGCGAAGACGAAGGCGTTGATGCGTCGACTTTGGGCCGCTTGGCTATCGGGCGAACGCTACGAATTGGATCGATTATTGAAAGAAGATGCTTCTCTCAGTTCGGACAATCGAGCATTGGCTGATCTTGTTTACGCCGAATTCTGGCTACGAAAGCAAATGGATTCTTCGGTAACAGAGTCCGAGTACCTGCTTCGGTTTCCGCAGATCGCCGCAGATTTGCAAGTTCAATTTGCCATGGGAAAGCGGCTGTTCGCTGACGGTGGAAACGAGCTGGTATGCGATACAGACAGGACATTTCGCGCCGCTGGAAGCGATTCGACAGCCACCCCATTTGACGCCACCGTCGAACTTCGCACAGCGATGGCACCCGACGGTTTCAATCCCATTTGTCTGTTAGGTGTGGGCGGCATGGGGGTCGTAATCAAAGCTCTCCAGGTATCTTTGAACCGCGAAGTTGCTATTAAGTCGCTCAAGTCAGTTGAGTGGGTGTCTCGCAACAATCGCGAACGACTACTCAAGGAAGCTCACGTCGTTGCCCAGCTTAAGCATACCAATGTAGTGCAGATTTACGACGTGATAGAAGAACGCGGCAAGCTTTTTCTGATCATGGAGTTCGTCCCAGGCACTTCGCTGGCCAAAGCACATGGCGGAACTCCGGTTGAGGCGAATTTAGCAGCAAAATACATTCTGAGCATCGCGGCCGCCATAAGGGCTGCGCATGAAATAGGCTTTTTGCATCGCGACATCAAGCCAACCAACGTACTGCTGTCTGACTCCGGCGAGATTAAAGTAGCTGACTTTGGACTGGCGCGAGCCACCGAAGAATCTTCGTTAAGTCTCACGGGCGAAGTACTCGGCACGGCGGCCTATATGGCGCCGGAGCAGATCCTGGGCAAAAGGTCAACGGTCGACGTGCGGGCGGATGTGTATGGGATCGGTGCGACACTTTATGAGTTGCTGACCGGTCGCCCTCCTTTTGTGGGTAGCTCCACGGCAGAAACGCTTCAGCAGAGCTTGCACGCGGAACCGATTCCTCCGAAACGTCTCGTCCCAGCTATTCCGAAAGACCTAGAGAGCATTTGTTTGCGTTGTTTAGAAAAGCAGCCCGACAAGCGTTATGCCTCGGTCGCCGATCTTCACGAAGATGTGGAACGATTTATTGGCGGACAACCGACCGGAGCGCGCCCGGTAACGCGAGTCGAAAAGTCGCGGCGCTGGATCGGTCGAAATCCCGGACAGTTTGCTGCAATCGTGACGCTTGCGCTTTCCATCTTCACGCTGTTGATTGCGACTACGTGGTACTTTACTCGCATCTCATTCTTGGAATCCGTTGGTAAATCAAGAGATGAAGCGCTACAGCAAGCGTACAAACGCGATGAACTCAATGCCTATTTCTCACTCGCTTCATCGATTCAATCGCGCCTTGCAGACCGCAACAATGGCTGGACCTGGGAGAATCAACGCGACATCCAGAAAGCAGTCTTGCTGGTTCCCAATGAAACTGAGAAACAGCATTTGCGCGAGTTGCTGATCCAAACCCTGCAGGGATTCGATCTGCGAAAGAAGGCGATCATCGCGTCCTCAATCGATCCCTTTGGGATAGCTTGGGCACCGGATGAGCAGCACTTCGTCGTTGGCGAAAACGTAACGCGTACGCTTGAAAACCAAGACGAGGCTTACGTTCTCTATGTATTCGGCCCGTGGCCGGAGCGAGCGTTTCGAGAAATCCTGTTACCAGCGATCGAACCGGAGAAGATTGCAGCAGGCTTCGTTGAAGGAATTCGAAGTTTGGTGTTTCTCAATGACAATCGCAGTCTGGTTGTCGGCTGCCGCTCTGGCTGGATACAAGTGGTTGATATTGACTCGAGTGAGGTTGTCTCAAAGTGGAGAGCTCACAAGGATTGGTGTTATGCGCTGGCCTGTGATTCTCAGCGCGACTGGATTGCGTCCGCTTCGCGGGATGGAAGCATATTTATATGGGAAGCGAAGTCCAAGAAACGCGTCGCGTCGTTTCAAGCAGCGGGAGCGATCAAGTACGTAGAGATTCTAAGCGATCGGTTGGTGACGTTAGGTGCAGAACGCCAGCAATTTGCTTTACCGAACCATGACCAGCCCCTACCTTCACCGCTACCTGACTCCACCTATTCCAGCATGCATTTGATGAAGGACCGCAACATGTTGTTGTTGGCGTCCAATCGGCGTGTAAGCCTGATCGATATTCCCACTAATGAGTCCTTCGATTTCTTGTTAAAGCGCAGCCCATTTAGTCGTTCGGTGAATGTCAGTCACATCGATAAATCAAGTCGAGGCAATTGGGTTGCAGTAAGCGGCATCGAAAGCGTGTTGTTCTTAGATGCCTGTAGTCGCAAAGAGACGATGTCGATGCCCATTCCGGGATCCGGTGCGAAATACGTCACCTTCGATCGACTCGGCGATGTACTCTGGGTCGCCAATAACAACCAACTTATGCGTTTCGATTTACACACACCGGAGATATGGCGAACCACTCCCATTGTTGCCCGTCAATCAACGAGGCCCGCCAAATCGCAGTTGCCGGCAACTTTTTCCCCTTATTTTGATGAAGGCTCCGCCTTTATTGTGGTGGATAGCATGCTCGCACAAGCGAATCCGTCGCGAGTAAGAATATTGATCGACAATGTTCCGCCAGCTTCGACGGCGATTGAACAACTCTTCCTAGCGGTCGATACGGGTTTGAAAAATATTCCCGACGAGGAATTCGGTGTGAGTGACAGCGAAACCTCCTTATGGGACGCGTCCGCATTAAAACTGCGCACGATATTCACCAACCTTCCGCGGGTAGGTTGGAGATTGCAAACCGCATTTGGTCGTTCTCGCGATGGAAAGAGATATTGGGTTGGCGATAGCGTCGAAAAAGTTGGTCGATTGCAAGTTATCAATGTCGCTGATGGATCTCTCATCAACTCTCGAGTGTACACGGAATCGGCGAAGCGAATTCGCGTCAGTGGAATAGAAGACATTGTTTGCGGTGATCAGCGGACATTGGCACTTTCCGATGATCATACGCTTAGTCTGTTCGACTCAGACACTTGCAGTTTGCACAAAATCATTGAACTGGGTAAAGAGACCATCCCAAAAACTGCTGCGCTCAGCCATGATGAGCAACTCGCATTTGTAGGTGCGCAGGAAGGTCACTTATTATGGGTCGATCTTGTCAGTGAG
>JAYVHC010000160.1:0-3907 GCA_043771575.1 Planctomycetia bacterium | reverse complement strand
CAATATCGATGCCGAATATCGAACCGAGATCTTCTGTGGCTAAGTCGGACGATTGATTGAGTCCCATAACGTCGGAGGAATTCTGTAAGGCCAGGGCCTGTGTCACCAGTTCCGCTTGATCGACCCCACGCAATTCAAAGAACAGCTCGGGCGATGAATCTAACCGGTGACCGACGCCATAGAGGACCGCAGCCACATGCTTGCACATCGATGCATAGTCGGGACAACTGCAAGTGACCTTGATCTCTTTCGGCTGGGGGAACAAACCATCCTTGGGATCAGTCAGACGTTGGATCACTGCATTGGAAAGTTTGCCACGCATCAAATCCAGCAACGAAACCACTTCCTGCGAACAATCTTGACATAATTTTCCCCATGCTTTAGCCGACAGAGGATCAATCACAATCGAGATTTTATAGAGACTCGATCCGCTGACCAAGCCAGTGACTTTCCCTTTGTTGACTTGCAGATCAACCACCGAACCATTGCGGGCGTAAGTCCGCCCTCGCGGCATGCGATTGTCGAAGTCGCAGTAATCTTCCAGATTTTCGCACCAGGCTTTACCCCAAAACGTCGTCGCAATGTTGCGTCCGGCTATTCTAAGCGGGTTGAGCTTAGTACCATTCTTGGCAAGCCTTTTGGCTTCGTTTTCTGCATTTCTCCGTCGCTGGGCGACTGGCACGTAAGGAGCCCATCTTTCGAAACGTCCCATGATTTCCCTTCATAGCATTTCGGTACCGCTGCTAACCAGTGCTGGCTTTATTCAAGTCCAACGAGACAAACTCCATTAGCTGATCATTCGTCATTTCCGTCAAGTTCATTTCGCCATCTTTTCCGAACAGTTGCTGGCTAAGTTGTTTTTTGGATTGAATGAGTTCATCGATGCGTTCTTCGAGCGTACCTCGGCAGACGAACTTGTGAACCAGTACATTCCGCGTTTGTCCAATTCGAAACGCCCGATCGGTGGCCTGATCCTCGACCGCTGGATTCCACCAGCGATCAAAGTGTACCACGTGACTAGCTTCCGTCAGATTCAAGCCAGTACCACCCGCTTTGACCGAAATGACGAAATAGGGCGGCCCCGTAACCTGCTGAAATTGCGAGACAAGGAGTGAGCGTTTGGCGGCTGCGGTCTTGCCCGTTAACACTAAACCGGGTCGATTGAAAAGGGACGCCAAGAACACATCCAAAGGATCGCACAGAGTCTGAAATTGAGTAAATACTAGCAATTTTTCTTGCCGCTCAATCAGGACTTCACAGATGGCTGCCAGTTCCGAAAACTTGCCGGACAACTCGGGCGGAAAGGCTGTCTGCCGCAGATAGAGCGAGGGATGATTACAGATTTGTTTCAACTGCATCAAAACTGACAGGACCATACCGCGTCGCTGAATTCCCGTGGCGACGTCGAGTGCGCTTTTAAGTTCAGCGAGCACCTGCTGGTACAGTGCAGCCTGCGTGGGCGTTAGTCCGCAATCAATGCGCATCTCCGTTTTCGCGGGCAAGTCCGGTGCGACGTCGGGATCGGTCTTCAAACGGCGAAGGACATAGGGCCGAATCAGTTTTCGGATGGACGCCAGCCGACGCGAACGTACTTGATCGTCGCTGGGGTTGATATATTTCTTGAATTGAGCCGCAGTACCCAGCAAACCAGGCGAACAAAAATCGAACAACGACCATAGATCTCCCAAATGATTCTCCACAGGAGTACCCGTCAAAAGGATCCGACCTCGGCCTGGGATCTTCTTAATCGCCTTCGTTTGCGTTGCCCCTGCATTCTTGATCGCTTGCGCTTCGTCGAGTACGACGAGTCTCCAGGGACACTCGCTCAGCCATGCGGATGTTCGAGCCAAACCATAGGTTATCATGACCAAGTCAAAATCCGCCAGTTCGCGCTCAGCGTCTTCGGCGACGCGTTTGAGTTGGCTGGCGTCGGTAACCGATCGGTGAGCGACAAAGAGCTTGAGCTGCGGTGCGAATTTCGCGACTTCACGTTGCCAGTTTCCCAGTAACGATGTGGGCACGATCAACAAGCTTGGCCTGGGTTGACTGGGCTTCGCGGCAGGTATCGAGCCAGCGTTAGTCGCATGGGCTTGTTTCTTCAACTGTAGCAACAGCGATAGGACTTGGATCGTCTTGCCCAAACCCATATCGTCGGCCAGGCAAACACCAAGTCCGAGTTGAGTTGCAAACCAAAGCCAATGAACTCCTTCACTTTGATAGTGACGCAGTTGTGCGTTTAAGCCTTCTTCGGGATCGAACGGAGCATTCGCGTTAGGCTCTCGCAACTGGCGCAGCGATTCGCGCAACCACTCGCCCGGTTCGATCCGCGTCCAGGACTGGACACCCTCATCAACTTCCGTTTCACCAATCGTTGCGCCAGAGAGCAGTCGCATGCCTTGAAGAAAATCCAGTCCGCCGACGTGCTGTCGTTGCAGCGATTTCCAGTGCTTTAACGCCGACTGCAGTTTGTCATGATCCACTTGGACCCACTTGCCACGTAACAGCGACAAGCCCTCACGAGCCGCCATGAGTTGCGTTAGTTCCGCTTTTGTCAGCGGTTGACCGTCGAGCGATAGCTCAACGTTGAAGTCCAAAGATTCGGTAAGTGTCGAGGTGCGAGGACCGCTGGCGCCGATACGGACGGAGACTTGGGGTCGCGGAGGTTTGGAAGCGTTCCACCAATTGGGAACTCGCACAATGACCCCCGCCTCCTCCATCGACGGAATACTTGACAGAAATTCAAAAGCGTCGCGGATACCCCAAGCCTGAGGCGCAAAAAGTCGTCGCGAATCGAGCAGCCGCGCGACCAACGGACATTTCTGTGATGCGCGCGCGACCGGTTCCAACAGTTCCTCGAGCTTCTTGGCATCGCGCTGTTCGATCGATTTCTTCAGCGCCTCCGAAAGCGGAATATGCTGCGGTGAACCAGTTTGCGATTGGCCCTCCGTGTAGGTGGCCAAGAAAGCGAATGGAGCATCTGGGTTCTTCTTATTCTCGGCCAAGTGGAAGGTCACGCGGCCCACCAAGTTCCATGCAGGATCGAGAGTCCGCAAGTATTCCGCTAAGCCGCTCTGTTTGGCTGCAACCCTCTGCCGTGTGTATTCGTCGAGCCCCCGCCACAGGGATCGAATCGATTCCGCGCTAGCGTATTCTAGACCTCGCATGGGAGGTGCGGATTGCAATAATTCGTTAAGGCTCTCGTCGTCAGGCGAATGAGGAGTCCGCCACACTTTGTGCGCCTGAGCATATTCGCGACAAACTGCCGAAAAGTATCGGCGACCAAAGTTGCGCCAGAATCCAAACGGCGCCGGAAGCGAATCGATTGACGCAGTCGCCTTTGCAGCAGCCAGCCAAGTTATCCCCGCGAAACAAGTCTCTCGAAAAGCATCCAGCAATTCGTTCGGCAGGCTTCCAGCCTCATTGAATTGCGAAGCGCTACTCTCAACCTCGACGATTGCCAACAATCCGTCAGGTCGTACACAAAGGATGTGTGCCACGAATTTCATCTTCCCGCGAATACTCGCACACTTTACGAGACGACTTTCTGTTCAACAAGTTCGAGTTCCGGCAGCGATACGCGCGCTCCGCTCGGTTTGAAAACGACAGGGATGACTTCTTTCGATAAGGCAGCATCGTAGATGAGCCCAAAATACTTGTGTGCGGGCGTGGAGAGCCGCAGGATCCAACTGAACATCCCAACTCGTAACTTCTGAAGCCAGTTCAGACTTGGGTCAGCGATGATGTCTTCTTCGCCGACTTCGATAATCCAGCGTTCGGCGGCAATGTGGATCATCTTGCGCTGTTGCAACTCTTTTAACGCGCGGCGGATATCGGGTTGCTCCATATATCCATATTTAACCATGACTGAATCGATATCGTTACCCAAGCGTTGCACTTTGTAGCGCTG
>JAYVHC010000159.1:0-2391 GCA_043771575.1 Planctomycetia bacterium | reverse complement strand
TCGCCGGTCGCATAGTGTTCGATAGAAACTAGAAACGCTAAACCGACTAACGTGCCTAGGATCGCCAGCCAAACCAAGGTTCGCACATATCGTTTTCGGAACATCTGGATAAACTCGCTGCCAATGAACCCACGGAAAAAAACTCGCCGAATTCCGACCGAAAATACCATGGTAGTAAAAAGCGTCCCAATTAGTCCAAAAGTGTTTCCAGCATAAAGTATCAGCTTCAAGGTAATGAAGCTCAGGAACACGATCCCAATCAACCAAGTCGTCATCCCATAGTAAAACGCGATGCGCGGCCTGAGTGGATCAGCGGGTCTTGGGGCACCCCACATCCACAAGTTCAAAAACCCAATCCAGTGCAGGCGAGCGATTGAATAGAGATTCGGGTACTCTAGCCCATCTGCAATCAAGTAGTAGCCATCCAACTTCAAAAACGGATTGAAATTCAAGAAGACTCGCGTACCACACGTGGTGGCCAACACAAATGCTATTTGGTTCGCTAGCGACCCCACCAGTGTAATACGCCATACCAACACACTAATCGCCCACAAGCACAGATCGCAATATCCACCGGCAAAAGTAACGGCAAGTCGCTTCCACTTTTCCCGAATAAACCATGCATCCGATACATTCACATACAGACACGGCATAAAGTACAGAAACATGAAACCGGTTTCATGAACCCTCCCCCCAAATCTCTTGCAGGTAGCCCCATGTCCAATCTCATGAATAGTTGTCGCTACGACAATGGCTATGGCTGCGAGAATGGTCGTGTCCCATCGCATGGCTAACAGTAGCGAAGCCGTCAGTTCCTGTCGATTAGTTACCACGATGCCGAGCGAACAGAGCATCATAAGGACGCTACATACCACAAATCCTTTGCTCCATAGGAAAGGAAAGGTCCCCGTGAACCATGTCAGAAATCGGTCGGGGTCAAACAACGGCAGGCGATAAAAAATCAAGCTTCCTCGACCAAATTCCTCTTCTGAAAGGTCTTCCTCCGCGACCCGCTTGGCAGCCGCCTCCGTTACTACAATGCCCAGCTCGGAAAGCCCCGACGTCGATTTCAGGAAGTTTTTCGCAGCCAGCAATTGAAGAAAATCTCTGAGGTCCGACGTAGAAATACGCTGGCCAAACTGGACTTGGTAACTCTTGGTCAAAGATTCCCAGGTCGTTCCGGATTTGAGTGCCTGAAGTATGAACGCTTCTTCGGAGCCGGTTTGAAAGTAAGAACGATTTCGCGTATCGCGAACCGCGAAAGATCCTGAACTCATCTCCACGATTGAAATGCAATCGCGGAGTGCGGGTAGCAATTCGGTTTTGGGGTCAATGACACTCTGCTCGGTCGTCATACGGCTCCGATTCGTTTGGACGCTGGATGCGGCGCTGAAGAATTGTTTGTAGATCAGGTGCTCTCATGGTCACCTGCCGACTCTCATCCTCCGTCAATAGTTGAATGTAGAAAGGCACTCCGTCTCGCTGTGCTTTGGCGCCCCGATGATGGCCATCAATCAAAACTTGACCTTGAAGCAGGCTACCATCATCCTCAGGGTACCAGTAATGCGCGACAATGCCGGGATACTTGAGATCGACATGGTCCAAATGCGGTCGGTGAATGGTCGCCCACTCCAAAGCATGAGTAAGATCCTCGTCGTCCAATAAGAACGTCTCGCGCCCGTCAGCCACCAAAGTCCTCGCAAGATCGACATCAAACTTGTAAAGATTGAAGATCATCCGATAAAATTCAGGGCCCTGCGTGCACTGCGGACAGGCGTCTGGTTGGCGAACGTCTTCGTTTTTCGACATCGTTAGACTCAAGGTTGTTGAACAGAACAGCAAGCCATGAAAGGGTTGAACGGCGAACTCGTAGGAGTTCGCCGTCCATTAGCTTTCATTTACCAGCAAACGCGATTAACGCTTGCAGGATTTACCCTTGCCCGAGTGACCCTTGCCCGAGTGACCCTTGCCAGAGTGACCCTTGCCTGAGTGACCCTTGCCTGAGTGACCATGACCTGAGTGACCATGACCTGAGTGACCCTTGCCCGAGTGACCATGACCTGATCCGCCGTGCCCCGATCCGCCATGACCGCAGCCACACCACATGGATCCTGGAACAATTCGCTCTTCAAGCTTAGTTAACTTAAACGCCATTTCTTTCCCTTTCTCTCGATAACACTGAAACCTAAACCACACAGAAGCCCTAGATTACCCCTTCAATGCTAGGAATCAAGTTTTTCTGTCCCAGTCGAGGGAGTTTTGCAAATTTATTTTCCAATTCTCGACCGAATTTGACGGTTCTCGGCAGAATATCGCCAATTTCGCGCTCTCTCGATTGGTGCACGGCCTGCTCGAAAACCACCTTACTGTAGGACCAATCGCGGCTAGTTT
>JAYVHC010000158.1:0-2554 GCA_043771575.1 Planctomycetia bacterium | reverse complement strand
AGTGCCTGAAGTGGGTGCTGTGTCTAGCTTGCCAACCTTGGCTTCATGCCAGACAAGCTGGCAGGGGAGCGATCGGACTGCCCGTTTCCGGGGCTTGTCGCTAATGAGCTACGGGTTTGTCGATTTCTAGCAAATCGCAAACGCGTTCGATCAGGCGATCGACGGTAAACGGTTTCTGCATAAAATCGTCTGCACCCGAAGCTCGCAAATCATTTACTTTTTCCGGCTCAATCATCCCCGAAATGCAGATGATTCTGACCGAATCGAGCGCCTTGTCGCTGCGAACTCGCTGGCAAACTTCTTTGCCGTTGATATCTGGCAACATGACATCGAGCACGACCATATCGGGCCGAAACTCCTTGACCTGCATACCCGCATCAAAGCCGTTATTGGCCGTACGAATATCGAAACGCCCGTCCCGCGCAAAGGCGTCGGACATCAGTTCGACCAGATCCTGCTCGTCGTCGACGATCAGCAATTTTTTCTTGCCATTCTCGAGCGCATCGGTTGGAATTCCGTTATCGCGCATGAATGAAAATAATTGATCGCGTGGGATGCGGCGAAAGCGGCTGCCCGGTACGCGAAATCCCTTGAGCGAGCCGTTGTCAAAGCAGCGAATAATCGTCTGCTGGCTGACTTTACAAATCTTGGCGGCTTCGCCAGTGGTAAAAACTGTCTTTGTAGTAGACATAGATAATCAACCATCCTTCCTATCGATGGCCTAGCTAGTCTTCCTCACCGCTGGAAAGTTCGTTTCCAGTAGGTTTGGTCGTGCGTTGCCATGGGGTGTGGCTAGCCTAGCTGTTTTCCCTGACGAACAACGGGGGACCGGCTAACGATGCCAAATCCCTCCGACTCTGTATCCTTCAGCAATCCCCACGTCCACCAAGCTTGCCGAGCTTGACTGTACGACGGGATTATAACGGATGGGCAGAATGGGTCAATATTGAAACGGTTTCCATAAGTTACCGCGAATAAACACTTTGCGCAGAATGCTTAAGAACGCCACAAAAAAAGTTTTTAAACCATCTCGCTCGAAATCACCATCTCGCTCGAAATCACCATACTCGCTCGAAATCACTGGACGCGAGTCCAAAACTTGTGATATCGATGGAGTCGCGAAAGCCAACGGACCATTTTGGAAAGCCTGACGGATGAATCGTCGAATCACTACCACGATGCTATCACTTTCCATATGGACTGGTGCACCATCGTATGGGGAGCTGCGTACGGCTGAGCCAGCAGCACCTACCACAAGCTGGGTTACACAGCGTCAAGTCGGCCGCTTCCATGTTTTCAGCGACTTTGAAATGTCGCCGGATGAGCCGCTGCTGAGCGAATTGGGTGAGATCGAGGGACAAGTTACGCGATTGCTGGCAATTCCGACTGAAGAACAGCCGATTCATGTCGTGCTCTTTGCTAGTTCCAGAGAATACAGTCGCTACATTAAAAACTACTTTCCAATGGTTCCCGAACGCCGGGCGCTATTTATTCAACATCGTGGCCCGGGCATGTTGTTTGCCCACTGGCACGCGGACGTGCGCACGGACATTCGACACGAAGTCGTACACGGCTTGCTCAATGACCGTTCGAGTCCCCTGCCACTGTGGTTGGACGAGGGACTCGCTGAATACTTCGAAGTACCCGAGTCGTCGCGCATGTCCGGTAATCCACACCTCGCACAGGTGATCGAAGGGCTCGATCGCGATTATGTTCCGTCGTTGTCAGTGCTAGAGCAGCTAAAGTCGATCGACCAATTGGGTACGAACCAGTACCGTGACAGTTGGGCGTGGGTTCATTTTCTTCTGCACCGCAAACCACAAACTCGCCAACACTTGGTCCAACAGTTGGCCATGCATCGCAAGCAAGAAGACGCTTTGCCGCTTTCGAGAATCGTTGCGATCGAGCTACCAAATTGGCGCACAGAGTTTGCAGAACACTTTTGTTTGCTGGCCAACCATCCGATGCCCAACAAACCGAAGCCTTGATTCGCCTCAATCATTCCATTTTGTTGGCACAAAAGCTCGGCATGAGCCTCGCTCGCCTCGTTCGCCCGACCGCGTTATCAAAATGAACCGGACGATCTCCTCAGTACTCCAAGGAGTTTGCAACTGGGCGCAAGCCAAATGGCATTTGAACGGGGATTCCAAAGAAAAACCGGGAGGCTTGCGACGACTCCGCTAAATAAACTGACAAAGTGAGTGCCATTTGGGTGGCGCCCACGCTTCCAATACGGAGCGACATTTGGCTACCGCGCATTGGTCAGAAATAGATTGCCATGTGCAGCGTGGAATTCATGTTCAAGCAGCCAGTGCTTAGTCTTCAATCCACCTTCGCCAGAGTATCCGGTGAGTTTTCCGCTGCTACCGACTACACGATGACAAGGAACAATCAAAGGCCAGCGATTGCGAGCCATCGCGCCACCCACAGCACGCGCCGCCTGAGGAGAACCAGCGAGTTTCGCTAACTGGCCATAAGTGAGCGTCTCGCCGACCGGAATTGCGTGGCACAGTCTCAATACCTCGCGATGAAAATCTGATACTCCGCTCCAATC
>JAYVHC010000157.1:0-2228 GCA_043771575.1 Planctomycetia bacterium | reverse complement strand
GATTGCAATTTCTTGTGGTTTTCTGGCGGAGTGACCGGGCGCACTGACGACATGGTCACCATTCGCGGTGTCAACCTCTTTCCCAGTAGCATTGAAGCTGTTGCCAGGGAATTCGCATCGATTCAAGAGTATCGAGTCGTCCTTCGCCGCAACGGAGAACTCGACGAGATTCGGTTAGAGGTTGAAGCGCCCGAGGAGGATCTTGTCAGCATCAGCAAGCGTTTAGATTTAGTACTTGGACTTCGCATAATCGTCACCAGTGTTCCGTTGAGCTCACTGCCTCGCAGCGAAGGTAAAGCAAAACGGTGGCACGACGAGCGTAAGCGCTAGCACTTTGACCAAGGTTGGGTGCGCCTTGTTTTAGTGGGTCGCTTCTGACAGATGCAGCCACAGAGGTGCTGACTGAACCACAGATGAGGCAGATTAACGCAGATGATTTGATCGATTAGCTATCTGCTTCCATCTGTTCAATCTGCGGTTAACTAGTGTCCTAGGTTATTGGCCGCCCTATGCTCGAAAGGCGAACGCTCCAAAAACCATCACGACAATGACGATGAGATAAAGAACCAAGAAAATAGCCGTGCAGATACCGATAAGCTTCCAAAAGCTTTTCTGCAATTCAATCGCATCAGCCACGTCTTCTATATTGCGAGTACTTTCGGCTCGACTGATGGCCGAAGCATATCCCAGCAAAAACTTGGCTGCAAAGCCGTAGACGACTGCAATGAATGCGTAACACGCCATGATCATTACGGCGAGCCCGGCACTGCCAAAGGCCACTACAAACAATGCGAAAACGCTACCAATTCCAGTCAGTGCCGCGCCAATCGCAGTGAGGATTCCCATAAAGCGTACCCAAGGCCGTGTTTCTTTTAACGCGAAAAGCGTGCGATTGAATGCGCCGTCTGCAACCAATGGTTGTGGTGGTGTCGCGCTATTCCCCAAGGCATAAGGGTTTTCCATTTGCAATCCTCGAAATTTTGCTATGTTTAGGGGGTGGGCTTGGTGTCGGCTAAAACCAGTCCGAAATCGTCCCGGCAAGTATACAACAAACCGGGAGCGATGTAGGCTCGCAGGGCCACCATGCGTTGCCGATCCGTCTCGATGGAAAATATGCCAAGTTTTTCGGTTGGTGGAGCGTCAAGCGGTGAATGCGCCCAAAATACTCGCTCAAAAGACCGCGCTGCGGCTAAAATATTGCTAGTCTAATAGAGTACGGCTAATCGATCACGGACCGCGAAAACGCTTCTACTTGGAATCGTGCCATGAAAAACGCTTACGTCCTCAGCTTACTCATTTTGGTCAGCGGTTCAATATTATTTGCCCAAGAGCGTTTTCGGTTAGACACTCCCAATGCCGGAGTTTCTGCCGACGCTTACCTCACGGACAGCGATCTTGTAGTCGTTGATCAGGCTGGAAAAAATACTGTATACGTTCGCGAAGCTAGATTCGATTCGCAGGACGGTCAGTGGCTTGGTTATTTCGCACGCAGCTTGAATCAAGTGATTCGTTGGCCGGTAGCGCGCGTCGGCAACATGCAGATAGGCGACGTCTCCGGTGGCGCAGTGCGCTATCGAACTAGCCAAATGGTGATTCAACCGCTCGATCGAATTGCTAATCGACCTGTGCTGCCATCTTTCTCAGGGCAATCACCTGTGGACCCAAATCTGGGGGCTGCATTTGTCGATTCATTGCAAGGCATTACACCCAGTCCGATTTTCGATTCGATTTATCAGGGCCAAGAGGCTCGTGCGCAAATGTTGCAGCTGGCTACGTTCGACCCTCGCGGCTCGCAACTTTACCTGACTCGCGATCAACTCAATACGCTCTCGCTCAGCCGCATTCCGGTGGTCGACAGCAGTTGGTGGGTAGTTCCAGCCGGCAATTCTTACGTCCGCATTCAGCACTATCAAAATGGACGTGTCACTGCGCTTGGCGCGACTCGCACCCAAACAGTCTCGCTTGCCGCTATCTCGCAAGACCCGAGGCAGCTCTGGAGAGTTTCAAGCATCGCCTCCAACCGCCATCGTTTCGTGCTCGAGAACGCAATGTACAGTGGGCAATGTATGGCCTCAGTGGGCGGACGGCTTTTGTTGCAACCCATCAGCTACGCACCCACGCAGTGGTGGGTACCGATGGCAGCTCCAACGCTACCAAACTACGAACCCTTTTGGCGTACTGTCAGCCAGCAAGTACGCGCGAACTCGCCTCTCACGCCCGCTCAACTC